>NZ_JBJLSH010000105.1:0-604 GCF_050871905.1 Kineococcus haloalkalitolerans | reverse complement strand
GCTGCCGGCTCCGCCTCCCCCGCGGAGGGTGGGGCGCCGTCGTCGTGCGGTGCCGGCGCGCGCCCGGCGCGCTGTCAGGCGAGGGCGCCGGCGGCCCAGCGCCGGGTGCTCTCGGCCAGCCCCTCCCAGTCGCCGGGGGCCACCCAGCCCTCCTCGCCGTGCGTGGCCAGCACGGGCCGCGCGCCCAGCAGCGCGCGCCGCCGCGAGGGCCGGCGCAGCGCCCGCGCGTCCACCGCCAGGCGCAGCGCCGCCAGGTAGGCGTGCCGCGCCGCGGCCACGTGCGCGGGCACGGGGTCGTCGGTGGGGTGGTGCACGACGAGGTCGCGCACCGAGAAGCGGGGGCGGCCCGCCAGGGTCATGCAGGTGGTGACGTCGAAGTCGCCGCCGGACCACGCGCACAGCGCCAGCAGGCGCTCGTCCTGGCGCAGCGCACCGACCCGGGCGGCGAAGGTGCTCGTCGTGCTCTCGATCCGCTCCCAGCGCTGCGGCGGGGGGGGGGGGGGGGGGGGGGGGGGGGGGGGGGGGGGGGGGGGGGGGGGGGGGGGGGGGGGGGGGGGGGGGGGGGGGGGGGGGGGGGGGGCGGCGGCGCCGCGCGCGGCGTGGG
>NZ_JBJLSH010000104.1:0-906 GCF_050871905.1 Kineococcus haloalkalitolerans | reverse complement strand
CCCCCCCCCCGCCCCCCCCCCCCCCCCCCCCCCCCCCCCCCCCCCCCCCCCCCCCCCCCCCCCCCCCCCCCCCCCCCCCCCCCCCCCCCCCCCCCCCCCCCCCCCCCCCCGGGGTGGGGTGGGGTGGAGGTCGGGTCAGGTGCCGGCGGGGACCGGCGAGCCGGCCAGGGCTGCGACGAGGGGCGCGGCCGTGCCCGGGTCCACGCTGGGGTCCAGGAGCAGGAACCCCGGCGAGGTGGCCGGCCGGTCGCCGAGCAGGTGCGCGGGGTCGCCGGCGCGGCGGAACCAGCGGGCCCGCAGCCGGCGGGCGTCCGCGACGGTCAGCTCCGCCCCGCACCGGGCCGCGGTGTCGCGGGCCAGCGCCGCGAAGTCCGGGTCGCCCGGCGCCCCCGACGTCACCGCGCGCGCCCACGGCGCGGGGGCGGGACGGGTGTCCGCGGCGCGCGCCACGACGACGGCGTGCCCCGCCGGGCCGGCCGCGGACAGCAGGTGCGCCACGCACCCGCCCAGCCGGTCCCCGCCCTCCCGCTGCCCCTCGCGCCGCCGGCCGCGCCCGCGGCTGCCGGCGAAGGACAGGCGCCCCGCGCGGACCTCCGCGTCGACGGCGAGCGCCGGGGACCCCCAGTGCAGGTGGGTGCACGTGCGCAGCGACGGCCAGGCCCGGTGCAGGCGGTCCTCCGTCACCCGCAGCAGCTCGCGGGCCTCCTCGACCGCCAGCCGGCGCTCCCCCGGCCCCTCGAGCTCGTCGAGGTCCTCGACGTCGACGAGGCCCGCGAGGGCGGGGGGGGGGGGGGGGGGGGGGGGGGGGGGGGGGGGGGGGGGGGGGGGGGGGGGGGCCGCGGCGCGGGCGGGGGGCGGGGGGGGGGCCGGGGGCGGCCGCCGCGCCGCGCGGCGGGGGACCGCCCG
>NZ_JBJLSH010000103.1:0-1055 GCF_050871905.1 Kineococcus haloalkalitolerans | reverse complement strand
CCCCCCCCCCCCCCCCCCCCCCCCCGCCCCCCCCCCCCCCCCCCCCCCCCCCCCCCCCCCCCCCCCCCCCCCCCCCCCCCGCCCCCCCCCCCGCCCCCCCCCCCCCCCCCCCCCCCCCCCCCCCCCCCCGCGCCGGGTCGGTGAAGACTCCCGCGCGGGTGTTCAGGTACAGGGTGTTGGTGCGCGGCATGGGGACCTCGAAGACCTGGTCCTCCTCCAGCAGAGCCGCCTGGGAGACCGGGACGGCCTCCACGACGTCCGCCGTGCCGGTGCGCAGCGCGGCGGCCCGTGCCGTGCCGTCGGGCACGAAGTCGACGTCGATGCCCGCCACGCGCGCGGGTTCGCCCCAGTAGCCGTCGTAGCGGTCCAGCGTCGCGCTCGACGTGCCGTCGACGGCGACCAGCTCGAACGGGCCGGTGCCGTGCCCGACCGGGTCCACGACCCCGTCCGCCCCGAAGGCGGCCGCCGCCAGGATCGACAGCTGCGGGCTGGACAGCCGCTGGGGGACCAGCGGGTCGACGTCGCCGGTGCGCACCAGGACGGCGGTCCCCGGCGCGTCCGGGTCCACCTCGACGCTCATCTCGACGCCGTCGAGGATGCGCGGCTTGGGGCTGGCCCCGGTGGCCGCCGTCAGCGAGGCGACGACCTGCTCGGTCGTCAGGTCCGTGCCGTCGTGGAAGGTGACGCCCTCGCGGACCTCGAAGCGCCAGGTGTTGGGGTCCAGCTGCTCCCACGCCGTGGCCAGCGCCGGCCGGGCGTCCCCGGCCTCGTCGAGCACGACGAGCGTCTCGGCGGTCGACCAGCGCGACAGCTTGAAGGCGTCGTCGCTGAAGGGGGTCAGGCCGGAGCGGGGCGGCTGCAGCATCGCGACGCTGATGCGCTCCTCGCCGGGCTCGCCCGAGCCGCCGGCGCCCTCCTGGGGCGCGGAGAAGCAGCCGGTGAGGGCGAGCAGGAGGGCGGCGCCGAGGCCGGCGACGGGCACGAGGGGACGGGGACGCACGGGAGCTGCTCCTCGGGACGGGGTCCGGGTCGGACGAGGTGGGTCGGGCGGGTGG
>NZ_JBJLSH010000102.1:0-1155 GCF_050871905.1 Kineococcus haloalkalitolerans | reverse complement strand
CAGGGGCAGGGAGTCGGCGTCGTGGTGGCCCTTGTTCATCGCGAACACGTGGTAGCTGGGCGTCAGGACCAGCGCGTCCCCGTCGGTCAGGATCATCGCCTGCAGCACGTTGAGGGTCTGGGCGATGTTGGCCATCACCAGCCGGTCGGCGTGGCGGTGGAAGCCGTCGAAGTGCACCGAGGCGACCAGCGCGTCGCGCAGGGTGTTCTGCTGGAACAGGAACCCGGGGTTGGTGCCCGGCTCCACGTCGAACCAGGTCCCCCACTCATCCAGCACCAGACCCACGTGCTTGTGGGGGTCGTAGGCGTCCATCACCGCCGCGTGCCCGGCGATCACGTCCTCCACGTGCCGGGCCTTGAGCATGGTCCGGTAGTACTCATCGGTGTCGAAGTCGGTCGCGCTGCCCTTGGCGTGCCAGGGCCCCACGACGGTGTAGTGGTGGAAGCTGATCGCCTGGTAGGTGTTCTTGCCGTGCCCGGTGACCTCGCCGGCGCCCAGGTAGCGGCCCAGGTTCTGCATCAGGACCTCGGTCCAGGCGTAGTCGGCGTCCGCGGCCCCGGCCGCGATCCGGTACAGGCTGTTGCCCCCGTGCTCACGCGCGTAGGTGCCGAACTGGCGGGCCAGCTCGGCGTAGGCGCCGGCGCCCATGTTGCCCCCGCAGCCCCACGGCTCGTTGCCCAGCCCCCAGAACGGCACCCGCCACGGCTGCTCGCGCCCGTTGGCCCGGCGCAGCGCCGCCATCGGGGAGTCATCGGCCCGGGTCAGGTACTCGATCCACTCCGCCGCCTCGCGCACCGTCCCGGAGCCGACGTTGGCCGACACGTACGCCTCGGTGTCCAGCAGCTCGCACAGGTGCATGAACTCGTGGGTGCCGAAGGCGTTGTCCTCGACCACGTCACCCCAGTGGGAGTTGACCATCCGCGGGCGCTCGGAGCGGGGTCCGATGCCGTCGCGCCAGTGGTAGGTGTCGGCGAAGCAGCCCCCCGGCCAGCGCAGGTTCGGGATGGCCAGCTCGCGCAGCGCGGCCACCACGTCCGAGCGGATCCCGCCCTCGTTGGGGATGGCCGAGTCCTCACCCACCCAGAAGCCGCCGTAGATGCAGCGGCCCAGGTGCTCGGCGAAGTGCCCGTACAGGTGCCGGCTGATCCTCGGGCC
>NZ_JBJLSH010000101.1:0-1655 GCF_050871905.1 Kineococcus haloalkalitolerans | reverse complement strand
CTCCTCGCCAGGGGGGTGGGGGTTTCGATGCCTGGGTTTGCTCGATGGTTTGGAAGGCCGTTGGTCGTGAGACCGTATGGTTTTTTCTTCGGAGAGTTTGATCCTGGCTCAGGACGAACGCTGGCGGCGTGCTTAACACATGCAAGTCGAACGGTGAAGCCCTTCGGGGTGGATCAGTGGCGAACGGGTGAGTAACACGTGAGCAACCTGCCCCTGGCTCTGGGACAACCACTGGAAACGGTGGCTAATACCGGATACGACTCGCCCCGGCATCGGGTGCGGGTGGAAAGATTTATCGGCTGGGGATGGGCTCGCGGCCTATCAGCTTGTTGGTGGGGTGATGGCCTACCAAGGCGACGACGGGTAGCCGGCCTGAGAGGGCGACCGGCCACACTGGGACTGAGACACGGCCCAGACTCCTACGGGAGGCAGCAGTGGGGAATATTGCACAATGGGCGCAAGCCTGATGCAGCGACGCCGCGTGAGGGATGACGGCCTTCGGGTTGTAAACCTCTTTCAGCTTTGACGAAGCCCCTCGGGGTGACGGTAGGAGCAGAAGAAGCACCGGCTAACTACGTGCCAGCAGCCGCGGTAATACGTAGGGTGCAAGCGTTGTCCGGAATTATTGGGCGTAAAGAGCTCGTAGGCGGTGTGTCGCGTCTGCTGTGAAAACTCAGGGCTCAACTCTGAGCTTGCAGTGGGTACGGGCACACTTGAGTGCGGTAGGGGAGACTGGAATTCCTGGTGTAGCGGTGAAATGCGCAGATATCAGGAGGAACACCGGTGGCGAAGGCGGGTCTCTGGGCCGTAACTGACGCTGAGGAGCGAAAGCATGGGGAGCGAACAGGATTAGATACCCTGGTAGTCCATGCCGTAAACGTTGGGCGCTAGGTGTGGGACCCATTCCACGGGTTCCGTGCCGCAGCTAACGCATTAAGCGCCCCGCCTGGGGAGTACGGCCGCAAGGCTAAAACTCAAAGGAATTGACGGGGGCCCGCACAAGCGGCGGAGCATGCGGATTAATTCGATGCAACGCGAAGAACCTTACCAAGGCTTGACATGCGCGGTGGCGCCTCAGAGATGGGGCTTCATTTAGGTGGTCGCGCACAGGTGGTGCATGGTTGTCGTCAGCTCGTGTCGTGAGATGTTGGGTTAAGTCCCGCAACGAGCGCAACCCTCGTTCCATGTTGCCAGCAGTTCGGCTGGGGACTCATGGGAGACTGCCGGGGTCAACTCGGAGGAAGGTGGGGATGACGTCAAATCATCATGCCCCTTATGTCTTGGGCTTCACGCATGCTACAATGGCCAGTACAGAGGGCTGCGATACCGTGAGGTGGAGCGAATCCCAAAAAGCTGGTCTCAGTTCGGATCGGGGTCTGCAACTCGACCCCGTGAAGTCGGAGTCGCTAGTAATCGCAGATCAGCAACGCTGCGGTGAATACGTTCCCGGGCCTTGTACACACCGCCCGTCACGTCATGAAAGTCGGTAACACCCGAAGCCGGTGGCCCAACCCCTTGTGGGAGGGAGTCGTCGAAGGTGGGACTGGCGATTGGGACGAAGTCGTAACAAGGTAGCCGTACCGGAAGGTGCGGCTGGATCACCTCCTTTCTAAGGAGCCCCGCGAAGCCGCGGTCGCACCACAGGGTGGGATCGG
>NZ_JBJLSH010000100.1:0-2186 GCF_050871905.1 Kineococcus haloalkalitolerans | reverse complement strand
ACGGCGGCGGCCACGGCGTCCAGCAGCTGCGGCCACTCGTGCGGCGAGGCCCCGCCGCGCGACATGCCGCTGTCGACCTCCAGGTGCAGGCGGGCGGCGGGGGGGGGGGGGGGGGGGGGGGGGGGGGGGGGGGCGCGCGGCCCCCCCCCCCCCCCCCCCCCCCCCGCCGTGCGTCCGGGGGCTCCCGTCGGCGTCCGAGGACCGCCGGTGGGCCCCCGGACGTCAGCGCGCGGCGGCCGCGGCGGCGGAGAGCACCGCCGCCAGCTCGCGCGGGCGCCGGGTGGAGACCATCCAGTACGGCGCCGGGTCCCGCGGGTCGTCCAGGTGCACGCGCACCGCGCCCGGCACCCACGAGCGGATCGCCAGGTGGGCGCGCGCGTCCAGCTGGGTGCCCAGCGCCGCGCGCCGCTGCGCGGGCAGGACCGGGTCGGCACCGCTGACCACCTCCAGCGGCAGCCGGGCCCGGCCGACGTGGAACGCGCCGTCCTCGAGCCGGGTCCGCGTCGCCAGCGACAGCAGGACGGCCGCGGACACCAGCGCGCCCAGCACCGCGCCGACCAGCGCGGCCGTGGTGCCCCAGATCGGCAGCGGCACCAGCGCCGCGCCCACGACGACGACCAGCGAGGACGCCCACGACCCCGGCGCCGGCCACCAGCGCTCGTCCCAGGTCAGCGCGCCGCCCGCGGCCCCGCCGGCCGCCCCGTCCGCCGCGTCCGCCGCTCCGCCCCTCGTGCCGTGCGCCACGCCGCCAGCCTCTCACGGGCCGCGGGTAGGGTCGGGGCCCGTGACGGACAGCACGCTCAGCGCGACGACGCCCGGTGCGCCCGGGGCGCCCGGCGCCGCGCCGCCCGCCGGGACGGAGCTGCCCGTGCCCACGGTGCTCACGGCCGGCGCCCCCGCGCCCTCGTACGCGCACCCGGGCGACGCCGGCGCGGACCTGACCACCCGCGTGGACGTCGAGCTCGGCCCGGGGGAGCGGGCCACCGTGCCCACGGGCGTGTCGGTCGCGCTGCCCGACGGGTACGCGGCCTTCGTCGTCCCCCGCTCCGGGCTCGCCGCCCGCCTGGGCGTGACCACGCTCAACGCCCCCGGCACCGTCGACGCCGGCTACCGCGGTGAGATCAAGGTCACCCTGCTCAACACCGACCCCCGCGAGACCGTCCGCCTGCACGCCGGCGAGCGCGTGGCGCAGCTGGTCGTGCAGCGCGTCGAGCGCGTGGACTTCCGGCTCGTGGACGCCCTGCCGGGCTCGGTGCGCGGCACCGGCGGCCACGGTTCCACCGGCGGGGCCCGCGCGCTGACCGGCGCCACCGCCGCCGGGTCCCCCGGCACCACCACCCCCAGCAACCCCAGCACCGACGAGGAGGGCCGGCCGTGAGCCTGTTCCGACGACGCAACAAGGCCGCTGACACGGGGTCGGCCACGTCCGCGGGCCCGGCGGCGGACTCCCCCGCCGGCACCGCGGTGGGCGACGAGTCCGTGACCACGGCGGAGTCCTCGGCGGCGCCCGCGACGGCCGCGGCCGGCGTGGTCCGCGACCCGGAGGCCGAGGCGGCCGCCGCCGCCGCGCAGGAGCCGGGCGACGGCGCGGCCCCCGGGGCCTCCGCGTCCACCTCCGGGGCGTTCGACCGCAGCGCCGGACCCTTCGACGTCGCCGAGGTCGACGAGGACGACACCCGCCTGCCGCTGGGCGGGCTGCGGCTGAAGGGCCGCGACGGCATGGAGCTGCGCTTCGAGGTCGAGGAGGCCACCGGGCGCGTCATCGCCGTCACGGTCGGCCTGGGCGGGTCCACCGTGCAGCTGCAGGTCTTCGCCGCCCCCCGCACGAGCGGCGTGTGGGACGAGGTCCGCGCGGAGATCGCCACGGCCGTCACCCGCCAGGGCGGCGCGGCCGAGGAGGTCGCCGGCGCCTTCGGCACCGAGCTGCTGTGCCGGCTGCCCGTGCGCACGCAGGACGGGCGCACCGCGCACCAGCCGACCCGCTTCGCGGGGATCGACGGCCCGCGCTGGTTCCTGCGCGCCGTCTTCTCCGGCCACGCCGCCCACGACGCGGCCGCGGCCGCGCCGCTGGAGGCCGTGGTGGGGGGGGGGGGGGGGGGGGGGGGGGCCGGGGGGCTGGCCCCCCGCGAGCGGGTGCGGCAGGCGCTGGCCCAGGTGCGCCCCGCCGCCCAGCCCGCAGCCGGGCC
>NZ_JBJLSH010000099.1:0-2735 GCF_050871905.1 Kineococcus haloalkalitolerans | reverse complement strand
CCCCCCCCCCCCCCCCCCCCCCCCCCCCCCCCCCCCCCCCCCCCCCCCCCCCCCCCCCCCCCCCCCCCCCCCCCCCCCCCCCCCCCCCCCCCCCCCCCCCCCCCCCCGGGGGTCGGGGGGGACCGGTCGGACGGGGGTCAGGGGCGCACGGCCTGGGCGGGGACCCCGTCGTCCTCCGCGTCCCCGGCGACCTCGCGCGCGCCGTCGGCCGCGACCAGCTCGGCGTAGCGCCCGCCCCGGGCCAGCAGCTCGTCGTGGGTGCCGCGCTCGACGACCCGGCCGCGGTCCAGGACGACGACCTGGTCGGCGCTGCGGACGGTCGAGAGCCGGTGGGCGATGGTGATCGTCGTGCGCCCGGCGGACAGCTCGGCCAGCGCGGCGGACAGCGCCCGCTCGGTGCGGGTGTCCAGGGCGCTGGTGGCCTCGTCGAGCAGCAGGACGGGCGGGTCGCGCAGGATCGTGCGCGCCAGCGCGATGCGCTGCTTCTCCCCGCCGGAGAAGCGGTACCCGCGCTCGCCGACGACGGTGTCGTAGCCCTGCGGCAGCGCGGCGACGAGGTCGTGCACCTGCGCGGCGCGCGCGGCGCGCTCCAGCTCGGCGTCGGTGGCGTCGGGCTTGGCGAAGCGCAGGTTCTCCGCGACGCTCGCGTGCAGGAGGAACGTCTCCTGCGTGACGACGCCGACGGTGTCCGACAGCGAGCGCGCGGTCAGGTCGCGCACGTCGACGCCGTCGAGGAGGACCTGCCCGTCGTCCGCGTCGTAGAGGCGGGCCAGCAGGTACCCGAGGGTCGTCTTGCCGGAGCCGGTGGCGCCGACGACGGCCAGGGAGGTGCCGGCGGGCACGTCGACGTCGACGTCGGTGACGGTGGGCGCCTCCGCGCCGGGGTAGCCGAAGGAGACGCCGCGGAACTCCACGCGGCCGCGCGGTCGCGGCAGTGTGCGGGCGCCGGGCCGCTCGACGACCTCCGGCGGGGTGTCCAGGTACTCGAAGACGCGGGTGAACAGGGCCATCGAGGCGTGCAGGCGCACGACGATGCGCAGCAGCGCGCCGAGCGGGCGGAACAGCTGCGCCTGCAGGGTGACGAGCGCGACGAGGGTGCCGATGGTCAGCGCCGAGCCGGTGCCGCGCAGCCACCCGCCGAGCAGGTAGGTCAGGGCGGGGACGGCGGCCATGGTCAGCGTGATGAGCGACCACTGCCAGCGCCCGGCCATCTCCGAGCGCACCTCCAGGCCGGCGACCTCGTCGGACTGGCGGGTGAAGCGCTCGACGACCTCGGGGGTGCGGCCGGTGGTGCGGGTCAGGTGGATGCCGGAGACGGACAGCGTCTCCTCGACGGTGGCGGACATCTCGGCCATCTGCCGCTGCCGCTCGGCGGTGATCCGCCGCCGCACCCGCCCGACGCGGCGGTTCAGCCACACCGAGGAGGGCAGGACGGCGAAGGAGACCAGCGCCAGGCGCCAGTCGAGGGCGAGCATGGCCACGGACGTGACGACGACGGTGGCGAGGTTGGAGACGAGGTCGGCGCCGGTGCTGGTGACGACGGTCTGCATGGCGCCGACGTCGTTGGCGATGCGGGACTGCACCTCGCCGGTGCGGGTGCGGGCGAAGAAGCCCAGCGACATGCGCTGCAGGTGGCTGTAGAGGGCCACGCGCAGGCGGTGCATGACGGCCTGGCCGACGCGGGTGGTCAGCAGGCCCTGCACGACGTCGAGGGCGGTGGTGGCGGCCGCGATGCCGAGCAGCCCGGCGACGAGCCAGCCGAGCAGGCGCAGGTCCCCGGTGGGCAGGGCGACGTCGACGATCTCGCGCAGCAGGAAGGGGGCGGCGACGCCGGCGAGCGCGGACAGCGCGATGAGGGCGCCGACGGCCGACAGGGTGCGCACGTGGGGGCGGAACAGGCGCAGGACGCGCCGGGCGTCCTCGCGGCTGGTGGCGGTGGAGGGGACCTGCCGGGTGTGCCGGTCGGGGCGGAAGGGGTCCTTGGCGGGGTCTCCGCGCACGGGCGGACCTCCTGGTGTCGGGGTCAGTGATGCTGAGGGTACCTCATGGTGAGGCAACCTCAGCATCAGTTACGGTGTTCCCGTGCCCGACCCGGTCGAGATCGCCGACGCCCTGCGCGGCCTGCAGCACCGCCTGCGCCACCGCGCGCACGCCGAGACCGGCGACCTCGGCGTCACCCCCGCCCAGGCGCGGCTGCTGCGCGTCCTCGGCCGCTGCGAGACCGCCCCGCGCATGGGTGAGCTCGCCGAGCGCCTGCGCGTGGCGCCGCGCTCGGTGACCGACCTCGTCGACCCCCTGGAGGAGCGCGGCCTGCTGCGCCGCGAGCAGGACCCCGCCAACCGGCGGGTGGCGCTCGTGCGGCTGACCGACGAGGGCCGCCGCGTCCACGCCGAGCTGCACGAGCGCGCTCTGGCCTCGGCCGCGACGGCCTTCGAGGTCCTCGACGCGGCCGAGCGCGCCCAGCTGCTGGCCCTGCTGCGCCGCGTCACCACCTCCCTGGACGCCGCCGGCGACCCGACCCCCTGACCGCTCCTCCCCGCCCCGGCCCCGCCCCCCCTCGCACCTCGCCGCGATCAGGGGTGGTCACCCCTCCACCCATCCATGATCACCGCGAGCCTCCCCGCCGTGATCTTGCTGGGAAAACCTGCAAGATCAAGGGGGGGGGGGGGGGGGTGCGGTCCGGGGGGTGAGCGCGGGGGAGCGGGCGAACCCAGGGAGCGGGCCCACCCGCGCCG
>NZ_JBJLSH010000098.1:0-3208 GCF_050871905.1 Kineococcus haloalkalitolerans | reverse complement strand
GGGTGTGTGGTGGGTGGTTGTGTGGTGGTCAAGTGGGTAAGGGCGCATGGTGGATGCCTTGGCATCAGGAGCCGATGAAGGACGTGGGAGCCTGCGATAAGCCTCGGGGAGTTGGCAACCGAACGGTGATCCGAGGGTGTCCGAATGGGGAAACCCGGCCGTCGTCATGGACGGTCACCCCCACCTGAATGTATAGGGTGGGTGGAGGGAACGTGGGGAAGTGAAACATCTCAGTACCCACAGGAAGAGAAAACAACAGTGATTCCGTGAGTAGTGGCGAGCGAAAGCGGAGGAGGCTAAACCGTGTCCGTGTGATACCTGTCAGGGGTTGCGGGTGCGGGGTTGTGGGAGTTCACCGGAGCCGGCTGACACCGGTTCGGGGAGTGAGAAAGTCGTGGTGTAGCCGAAGGGCCTGGGATGGTCCGGCGTAGTGGGTGAGACCCCCGTAGGCGAAACATCGCGGCCTCCTTGGGTGGGCGTCCCGAGTAGCACGGGGCTCGTGGAATCTCGTGTGAATCTGCCAGGACCACCTGGTAAGCCTGAATACTTCCTGATGACCGATAGCGGATCAGTACCGTGAGGGAATGGTGAAAAGCACCCCGGGAGGGGAGTGAAATAGTACCTGAAACCGTGTGCCTACAAACCGTCGGAGCAGAACTTGCTTCTGTGACGGCGTGCCTTTTGAAGAATGAGCCTGCGAGTTAGTGGTGCGTGGCGAGGTTAACCCGGGTGGGGTAGCCGTAGCGAAAGCGAGTCCGAACAGGGCGTGTCAGTCGCGTGCTCTAGACCCGAAGCGGAGTGATCTACCCATGGCCAGGTTGAAGCGCGGGTAAGACCGTGTGGAGGACCGAACCCACCAGGGTTGAAAACCTGGGGGATGAGCTGTGGGTAGGGGTGAAAGGCCAATCAAACTCCGTGATAGCTGGTTCTCCCCGAAATGCATTTAGGTGCAGCGTCGCGTGTTTCTTGCCGGAGGTAGAGCTACTGGATGGCCGATGGGCCCCACCGGGTTACTGACGTCAGCCAAACTCCGAATGCCGGTAAGTCAGAGCGTGGCAGTGAGACTGCGGGGGATAAGCTTCGTAGTCGAGAGGGAAACAGCCCAGATCATCAGCTAAGGCCCCTAAGCGTGTGCTAAGTGGGAAAGGATGTGGAGTTGCGCAGACAACCAGGAGGTTGGCTTAGAAGCAGCCACCCTTGAAAGAGTGCGTAATAGCTCACTGGTCAAGTGATTCCGCGCCGACAATGTAGCGGGGCTCAAGCACACCGCCGAAGCTGTGGCACTCACACGTTAGCTCCGCCTGCCAGAGAAGTCTGGTGGGTGCAGGTGTGTGGGTGGGTAGGGGAGCGTCGTGTGTGGGGTGAAGCGGCCGAGTGATCGTGTCGTGGACTGCACGCGAGTGAGAATGCAGGCATGAGTAGCGAATGACGGGTGAGAAACCCGTCCGCCGATTGACCAAGGGTTCCAGGGCCAGGTTAATCCGCCCTGGGTAAGTCGGGACCTAAGGCGAGGCCGACAGGCGTAGTCGATGGACAACGGGTTGATATTCCCGTACCGGTGTAGAACCGCCCATGGCGAGGCCGGGGATGCTGAGCACCCAAAGCCCCATGCTCCTTCGGGAGGGTGGTGGTGGCGCGTGCGACCCGATCCGGTAGTAGTCAAGCGTAGTAACAGGGGTGACGCAGGAGGGTAGCTTCCGCGTGGCGATGGTTGTCCACGTCCAAGGGTGTAGGGCGAGGTGTAGGCAAATCCGCACCTCATGCAGCCTGAGACCTGATGGTGACCCCGTATGGGGGAAGCAGGGTGATCCCATGCTGTCTAGAAAAGCCTCGGCGCGAGGTTCGAGCCGCCCGTACCCTAAACCGACTCAGGTGGTCAGGTAGAGAATACCGAGGCGATCGAGTGAATCGTGGTTAAGGAACTCGGCAAAATGCCCCCGTAACTTCGGGAGAAGGGGGGCCTGAGGCGTGAAGCCGCTTGCCGGCTAGCGTTTGAGGGCCGCAGAGACCAGGGGGAAGCGACTGTTTACTAAAAACACAGGTCCGTGCGAAGTCGCAAGACGAGGTATACGGACTGACGCCTGCCCGGTGCTGGAACGTTAAGGGGACCGGTTACTCACGCTCTGCGTGGGGACGCTGAGAACTTAAGCGCCAGTAAACGGCGGTGGTAACTATAACCATCCTAAGGTAGCGAAATTCCTTGTCGGGTAAGTTCCGACCTGCACGAATGGCGTAACGACTTCCCCGCTGTCTCAACCGCGAACTCGGCGAAATTGCACTACGAGTAAAGATGCTCGTTTCGCGCAGCAGGACGGAAAGACCCCGGGACCTTCACTATAGCTTGGTATTGGTGTTCGGGACGGCTTGTGTAGGATAGGTGGGAGACTGTGAAGCTGTCACGCTAGTGGTGGTGGAGTCGCCGTTGAAATACCACTCTGGTCGTTCTGGATGTCTAACTTCGGTCCGTGATCCGGATCAGGGACAGTGCCTGGTGGGTAGTTTAACTGGGGCGGTTGCCTCCTAAAGGGTAACGGAGGCGCCCAAAGGTTCCCTCAGCCTGGTTGGCAATCAGGTGGCGAGTGTAAGTGCACAAGGGAGCTTGACTGTGAGACGGACGTGTCGAGCAGGGACGAAAGTCGGGACTAGTGATCCGGCCGTGGAGTGTGGAATCGCGGTCGCTCAACGGATAAAAGGTACCCCGGGGATAACAGGCTGATCTTGCCCAAGAGTCCATATCGACGGCATGGTTTGGCACCTCGATGTCGGCTCGTCGCATCCTGGGGCTGGAGTAGGTCCCAAGGGTTGGGCTGTTCGCCCATTAAAGCGGTACGCGAGCTGGGTTTAGAACGTCGTGAGACAGTTCGGTCCCTATCCGCTGCGCGCGTTGGAAACTTGAGAAGGGCTGTCCCTAGTACGAGAGGACCGGGACGGACGAACCTCTGGTGTGCCAGTTGTTCCGCCAGGAGCATGGCTGGTTGGCTACGTTCGGAAGGGATAACCGCTGAAGGCATCTAAGCGGGAAGCCTGCTTCGAGATGAGGTTTCCGTACCCCTTTGGGGTGAGAGGCTCCCAGCAGACTACTGGGTTGATAGGCCGGGTGTGGAAGCAACGACGATGAGAGTTGTGGAGCTGACCGGTACTAATAGGCCGATCACTTGACTGCCGCGCATCCAAGCACCACACGTCTTCTGACCGCAGGGTCGGGGAG
>NZ_JBJLSH010000097.1:0-3227 GCF_050871905.1 Kineococcus haloalkalitolerans | reverse complement strand
CCCCCTGCGCCCCCCCCGACCGGCCCACCTCACCCCCCACCCCCCCCCCCCCCCCCCCCCCCCCCCCCCCCCCCCCCCCCCCCCCCCCCCCCCCCCCCCCCCCCCCCCCCCCCCCCCCCGGGCCCGGCCGCCTCTACGTCACCGTCAACCTGCTCGCCTCCACCGTCTTCCTCGCCGGCACCGGCCTCGTCTACGGCGTGGCCGGCACCGTCCAGCTCGGCGAGCTGGCCGGTGCCGCCCGCGAGGACGGCGCCCTCGCGCTGGCCGCCGCCCCGCTGCTGCTGGCGATGGCCGTCAAGTCCGCCGTCGTCCCCCTGCACACGTGGCTGTCGCCCACCTACGCCGCCGCCGGGCCCGCCGTCGTCGTCCTCTTCTCCGGCCTGCTGACCAAGGTGGGCCTCTACGTGCTGTTCCGGCTGTACGCCGTCCTGTACGACGGCGACGCCCGCTGGCTGCCCGTCGTGCTCGCGCTGGCCGTCCTGACCATGGTCTTCGGCGTCCTGCGCGCCGTCGGCGAGCACGGCGCCCGCTCGGTCCTGCTGTCGCACATGGTCAGCCAGATCGGCTACGTGCTCGTCGGCCTCGGGCTGTTCACCGTCGCCGGGCTGTCCGCCGCGACGTTCTTCCTCGTGCAGTACGTGCTCGTCAAGGCCGCCCTGCTCATGGTGTCCGGGGCGGTGGAGCGCCGCTGCGGCACCGACGAGCTGTCGCAGCTGGGCGGGCTGGTGCGCACCCAGCTGCCGCTGGCCGCCGCCTTCGCCGCCTCCGCGCTCGCCCTCGTCGGGGTGCCGCCCACCTCCGGCTTCGTCGCCAAGCTGCAGCTGGCCACGGCCGCCGCGGCCGCCGGCGCCTGGTGGGTGCTGGCCGCCGTCGTCGCCGTCAGCTTCGTGACGCTCGTCTCGATGCTCAAGCTGTGGAACGGCGTCTTCTGGGGCGAGCCCGGGCCGGCGTCCGAGCCCGCGCCGCGGCCGGCGGACGACGGCCGCGCCGACGGTGGCGCTGGCGGGGGTGCCGTCGCGGTGGCCGCGCCGCCGCGCCCGTCGGCGCTGCGGCGCGTCGCGCTCGCCGGCCCGCCCCTGCTGCTGGCCGCCACCGCCCTCGTCCTCGGCGTGGCCGCCGAACCGCTGCTGGCCGCCGGCGACGCGGCCGCCCGCGCGCTGGTCGACACCGGCGCCTGGGTGGGGGCGGTGACCGCCCCGTGAGCCCCGTGCGCCGCACCGCCGGGCAGGCCGGCCGCCTGCTGTCCTTCGCCGCGCACTACGCGTGGCACTTCCTCGTCGCCAACGTCGTCGTCGCCCGCGAGATCGTCACCCCCGGGTCCCAGCTGGCGCCCGCGGTGCTGCGCTTCGAGCTGGACTGCCGCACCGACGTCGAGGTCGCCTCCTTCATCGCCCTCGTCGGCCTGACCCCCGGCGCCCTGGTGGTCGGCTCCGACGACCGCCGCGAGCGCGGCGAGCGCGTCGTCACGCTCGTGCACCTCATGCACGCCCACGACCTGGACGCCGAGCTGGCCGAGCTGCGCGACCTGGAGGCGCGCATGCTCGCCGCCTGGCGCCGCGACCCCGGCGGCGCCCCCACCCCCCAGCGCGCGGGAGGACCCTCGTGATCGTCGACGTCGCCCTCGTCGTCCTGGCCCTGTGCCTGGCCGCCGCCACCTGGCGCGTGCTGCGCGGGCCCACCGACGCCGACCGCGTCCTCGGCGTCGACTTCGGCTTCATCGTCGTCCTCGCGGCCGTCGCGCTGCTGTCGCTGCGCCTGGACGCGGCCCCGCTGCTCGACCTCGTCCTCGTCGGCACGCTCGTCGGCTTCCTCGCCACGGTCGCGCTGGCCCGCCTCGTCGCCCGGAGGCGCGCGTGATCCAGTCCGTCGCCGGCCACGCCTGCGTCGTCGTGGGCACCCTGCTGCTGGCCGTCGCCGCGATCGGCGTGGTCCGCCTGCCCGACGTCTACACGCGCACCAGCGCCGTCGCGAAGGCCGCCGGGCTGGGCCTGGTCCTCGTGCTGCTGGGCGTGGCCGTCCTCACCCCCGGGTGGGGGCCGGTCCTCGTCCTGCTGGTCGCCGTCGGGCTGCAGCTGTTCACCGTGCCCATCGGCGGGTTCGAGATCGGCCAGGCCGCCCGCGTGGCGCGCGCGCCCGTCACCGGCAGCACCGTCCACGACGACGCCGAGCTGCCGCGCCTCGACGACGGGCGCTGAGCGGCCCGCGGCTCAGGCCCAGGCGAGCAGGTAGGTGGTGTAGCCCGCCCACGCCAGCAGCATGAGCGAGCCCTCGAGCCGGGTGATCCGCCCGCCCGTGCGCGCCAGCGGCAGCAGCAGCACCGCTGCGGCGATCATCACCGGCAGGTCCAGCTGCAGCGACGGCACCGTCACCGGCAGCCCGTCCGGCGCGACGACCGCGGTCAGGCCCGCCACCGCGCCGATGTTGAACAGGTTGCTGCCCAGCACGTTGCCGACGGCGATGCCGTGCTCGCCGCGCGCCGCGGCCAGCACGGACGTGACCACCTCCGGCAGCGACGTCCCCACGGCGACGACCGTCAGGCCGATGGCCAGCTCGCTGACCCCCAGCTCCGCGGCGATCGACGTCGCCCCCCGCACCAGCAGCTCGGCGCCCAGCACCAGCGACCCCGTGCCCACGACGACCAGCGCGAGGTCGCGGAGGACCGCGCGCGCCGCCGGCCGCGGCCTCGGCTCCGGGGTCAGCTCCCCGTCGGCGGGCCCGTCCCCGCCCGAACGGCGCTCGCGGCGCACCGTCCAGGTGACGTAGGCGGCCAGCAGGGCCACGAGGACGGCGCCGTCGACGGTCCCCACCCGCTGGTCGAGGGCCAGCAGCAGGAAGAGCACCGAGAAGCCCACGACGACCGGCAGGTCGGTGCGCAGGACGCTGCGCTGCACGGGCACCGGCGCGACGACGGCCGCCAGGCCGAGCACGACGAGGACGTTGACGGTGTTGCTGCCCACGACGTTGCCGACGGCCAGCGGCGCCGCCCCGGACAGGGCCGCGCCGATCGAGACGGCAAGCTCGGGGGCGCTGGTGGCCATCGAGACCACGGTGAGGCCGACGACCAGCGGGGAGACGCCCAGGGCGCGGGCCAGCCGCGAGGCGCCCCGCACGAGCCACTCACCGCCCACGGTCAGGGCGACGAGCCCGCCGAGCAGGAGGGCGATGTCCACCAGCACGCGCCGATGCTCCCAGCCGCCGTCCCCGCCCGCCCGCCGCCCCGCCGCCCC
>NZ_JBJLSH010000096.1:0-3607 GCF_050871905.1 Kineococcus haloalkalitolerans | reverse complement strand
GGTCCGCGGGGGCTGAGCCCCGCGGACCGCGCGCGCTCGCTCAGTGCGCGAAGTGGCGGGCGCCGGTGAAGTACATCGTCACGCCCGCGGCGGCCGCGGCCTCGACGACCTCGGCGTCGCGGATCGAGCCGCCCGGCTGCACGAGCGCGCGCACCCCGGCGTCCAGGAGGATCTGCGCGCCGTCGGCGAACGGGAAGAACGCGTCGGAGGCCGCGACCGCGCCGCGGGCGCGCTCGGCGCCGGCGCGGGAGACGGCCAGGCGGCAGGAGTCGACGCGGTTGACCTGGCCCATGCCGACGCCGACGGACGCGCCGTCGCGGGCGAGCAGGATCGCGTTGGAGCGCACCGCGCGCACGGCGCGCCAGGCGAACGCGAGGTCGGCCAGGGTGCGCTCGTCGGCGGGCTCGCCGGCGGCGAGGGTCCAGCCGGCCGGGTCGTCGCCGTCGGCGTCGAGGCGGTCCAGGTCCTGCACGAGCACGCCGCCGGAGACCCAGCGCCACTCGGCACCGCCGCGCCCGTAGCCCTCGGGCAGCTGCAGCAGGCGGACGTTCTTCTTCTCGCGCAGCACCTCCAGGGCCTCCGGCTCGAAGCCGGGGGCGACGACGACCTCGGTGAAGACGGGCGCGACCTGCTCGGCCATCGCGCGGGTGACGACGCGGTTGGCGGCGATGACGCCGCCGTAGGCGGAGACGGGGTCGCAGGCGTGGGCGGCCGCGTGCGCGGCGGCGACGTCCTCGCCGACGGCGATGCCGCACGGGTTGGCGTGCTTGATGACGGCCACGGCGGGGGCGTCGTGGTCGAAGGCGGCGCGCAGGGCGGCGTCGGCGTCGACGAAGTTGTTGTACGACATGGCCTTGCCGTGCAGCTGGACGGCCTGGGCGATGCCGGGCGCCGCCGTGGGGTCGACGTAGACGGCGGCCCGCTGGTGGGGGTTCTCGCCGTAGCGCAGGACGTCGGCGCGCTCGAGCGCCACGCCGGTGACGGCGGGCCAGCCGGCGTCGGCGTCCTCGAGGGTCTGCTCGGCGAACCAGCCGGCGACGGCGGTGTCGTAGGCGGCGGTGTGCGCGAACGCCGCCGCGGCCAGGCGGCGGCGCTGGGTCAGGTCGAAACCCCCGGCGCGCACGGCGTCGAGGACGTCGCCGTAGCGGGCGGGGTCGACGACGACGGCGACGCTGGGGTGGTTCTTGGCCGCGGCGCGCACCATGGACGGCCCGCCGATGTCGACCTGCTCGACGACCTCGTCGAACCCGGCGCCGGAGGCGACCGTGGCGGCGAACGGGTAGAGGTTGACGACGACGAGGTCGAACGGCTCGACGCCCAGGTCGGCGAGCTGGCGCACGTGGTCGTCCAGGCGGCGGTCGGCGAGGATCCCGGCGTGCACGCGCGGGTGCAGCGTCTTGACGCGCCCGTCGAGGCACTCGGGGAACCCGGTGAGCTCCTCGACGGGCGTGACGGGCACCCCGGCGGCGGCGATGCGCGCGGCGGTGGAACCGGTGGAGACGATCGAGACGCCGGCGGCGTGCAGCCCGGTGGCCAGCTCCTCCAGCCCGGTCTTGTCGTACACGCTCACCAGGGCGCGCTTCACGGGCACGGTCGTGGTCTGCTCGGCCATCAGCTCGGGCTGGTCCTCTCCTGCGGGGAGTGCGGGGCGGCGGGGGTCGTCGGATCGGTGGTGCGGGCGCGGGTCAGGCGCGCCACGACGTCGACGAGCAGGCGGCGCTCGGCGACCTTGATGCGCTCGTGCAGGCTCGCCTCGTCGTCGTCGTCGGCGACGCGCACGGCGACCTGGTCGAGGATCGGGCCGGTGTCCACGCCGGCGTCGACGAGGTGGACGGTGCAGCCGGTGACCTTCACGCCGTGGGCGAGGGCGTCGCGCACGCCGTGGGCGCCGGGGAAGGACGGCAGCAGCGCGGGGTGGGAGTTGACCAGCCGGCCGCCGAAGCGCTCCAGCAGGGGCGCGCCGACGACGCGCATGAACCCGGCGAGGACGACGAGGTCGGGCTCGTGGGCGGCGACGGCGGCGGCGAGCGCGGCGTCCCAGGCGGCGCGGTCGGGGTGCTCGCGGGGCGGGACGGCGAAGGCGGCGGCCCCGGCGGCGCGGGCGCGCTCGAGCGCGGGGGCGGCGGGCTTGTCGGAGCCGACGGCGACGACGGAGAACGCGGGGTCGTCGGCGTCGAGCAGGGCCTGCAGCAGGGAGCCGGAGCCGGAGGCGAGGACGACGACGCGCGCGGGTCCGGTCTGCACGTGCACGGACGATAGCCCTCGCGCGGGGGGCTCCCCGACCACGGCCCCGACCACCCGGTCGACTGGACACGGTCCGTCAGCGTGGACGCTGTCCACCCGGTCGGCGGGCCGGTAGGTTCACCCCATGACCGATCCGACGGCGGACGTCCCCGCGGTCGCGGTCGTGGGGGTGCACGGTCACGGCGCCTCCCACGTCGCGCGCGCCCTGCAGGCCCAGGCGGAGGGCCGGGCCCGGCTGACCGCCGTCGCCGACCCCCGCGCCGGGGAGGCGGACCACGTGCCCACGGGCGTGGCCCGGCACCCCTCGCTGGACGACCTGCTCGCCGCCGGCGTGCCGGACGTCGTCGTGCTGAGCACCCCCATCCACACGCACGCCGAGCTGGCGACCGCGGCGATGGAGGCGGGCGCCGCGGTGCTGCTGGAGAAGCCGCCGACCGCCACGCCCGCCGAGCTGGACGCCCTGCTGGCCACCTCCCGGCGCACCGGGCGCCCCTGCCAGGTCGGCTTCCAGAGCCTGGGCTCGCAGGCCCTCGACCACGTCCGCGAGCGCGTCGCGGACGGGCGCCTCGGCGAGGTCACCGGCTGGGCGGCCACGGGCTGCTGGATGCGCCCGCGCAGCTACTGGCAGCGCTCGTCGTGGGCGGGGCGGCGCGTCCTGGACGGCCGCGTCGTCGCCGACGGCGTCCTGACCAACCCGCTGGCGCACTCGCTGGCCACGGCGCTCGCGGTGGCCGGTCGGCAGGAGACCGCCGACGTCCTGGCCGTGGACCCCGACCTGTACCGCGTCAACGACGTCGAGGCCGACGACACCTCCTCGCTGCGGGTGCGGCTGCGGGAGTCCCCGGACCTGCTGGCGGCGGTCACGCTGTGCGCGGGCGAGCGCGGCGAGCCGGCCGTCGTCGTGGAGGGCACCGCGGGGCGGGCCACCCTCTACTACGCCGTGGACGTCGTCGTGGAGGAGGTGCCCGGGCGTCCGCCGCTGGTCACCCGGCACGCGCGCACCGAGCTCCTGGACGACCTGCTGGCGCACCTGCGCACGGGCGCGCCGCTGCGCTCGCCGCTGGCGGACACGGGAGCCTTCACGGCCGTGCTGGACGCCGTGACGCGCTCGGCGCCCCCGCACCGGGTCGAGGAGCGCTTCGTCGAGCGGGTGCCGCTGCCTGGCGGGGACGAGCACCGGCGCCTGCGCGGCGTCGAGGAGGCCGTCGCCCTGGCGCTGTCCCGGCGCGCCCTGTTCCGCGAGCTCGACCTGCCCTGGACCCGCACCCCCTGACGCCGGCCCCTCCCGCCGCCCCACCCCCGCCCTCCTCGACGCCCGACGCCCCCACCCCTCCGTGATCTCGCTGGGAATCCCAGCGAGATC
>NZ_JBJLSH010000095.1:0-3831 GCF_050871905.1 Kineococcus haloalkalitolerans | reverse complement strand
CCCGCGCAGCCCCCCCCCGCCCCCCCCCCGCCGCCGGCCCCGCCCCCCCCCCCCCCCCCCCCCCCCCCCCCCCCCCCCCCCCCGCGCCCCCCCCCCCTCGCGCGCGTCCGGGACCGGGTGGTCCCCCGCACCCCTCACCCCTCCGTGGTCTGGCGGGAAACCCAGCGAGACCACGGGAGGAGCGGGGCCGGCCCGTGAGGTCAGGCGGTCACAGCTTCGCGCGCTGCGCCTCGATCGCCTCCAGGACCGTCTTGCGGCCCTCGCCCAGCTCCCGCTCCGCCTTCTCCGCGCGGTCCAGCGCGTCGGCGTCGTCCATGCGCCGCACCGCCTTGGCGGCCTCCGCGGCGGTCAGGTCGATGAGCTCCGCGGCGGCGCGGGCGTGCTGCGCGGCGTCGGTGTTCGCGACGTGCTGCTCGCGGCCCGAGCGCTTGCGGGTGTCGGTGGCCCGCCGCTCGTCCTCGTCGAGCAGCTCCCACGCCGCGTCGGGCAGGTACCGCTTCGTCCCGCTGCCGCCGTCACCGCGGGCGTCGGCCGAGCCGTCGGCGGTGCGCCAGTCCTGCTCCGTCCAGCGCTGCAGGTGCTCCTGGGACTCGCTGCGCTCACCGGGGTGCCGGTACCCGCCGCCGGCCGCCTCGTACTCGTGCTTCAGGAGCTGGCTCTTGCGGGCGCTCCACTGCCCGGCCTTCCCGCCCTTCTCCCCGGCCTTGATCTCCTCCTTGAGCCGCTCGCGCAGCTCGGGCTCCGTGTAGTCCTCGCCGTAGTCCTCCGCGGACTTCCCGCTCATGCCCCCTGCCTACCCGCGAGCCGGCGCACCCGCACCCCGGGGCGGGGCTTCAGCCCGGCGGCCCCGCTGCCGATGGACTCCACGAGCCCACCCGGGCCGCCGGTGCCGGCGGCTGCACGACGAGAGAGCAGGAGAATCCGTGGACGGCATGGACGAGATCGTCCAGGAGTTCCTCGTCGAGAGCTACGAGAACCTGGACCAGCTGGACTCCGACCTGGTCGCGCTGGAGCAGCAGCCGGGCTCGCGCGAGCTGCTGGCCAGCGTGTTCCGCACGATCCACACCATCAAGGGCACCAGCGGCTTCCTGGCCTTCGGGCGCCTGGAGTCCGTCGCGCACGTCGGGGAGAACCTCCTGGCGCGCCTGCGCGACGGCCAGCTCGTCATGACGCCCGTCACCACCGACGTGCTGCTGCGCATGGTCGACACCATCCGCGCCCTGCTGGCCTCCATCGAGGAGCGCGGCACCGAGGACACCGTCGAGGTCGACGACGTCGTCGCCGCCATCCGCGCCGTCCTCGACGGCGAGGAGCCCGTCCTGCCCGCTGCCGCGCCCGCCGGCGCCGAGGTGGTCGACGAGCCCGCGCCCGTCGCCGCGCCCGTCGCCGCGCCCGTCGCCGAGGTGGCCCCCGAGCCGGAGCCCGAGGTCGCCCCCGAGCCCGCGCCCGTCGCCGAGGCCACCCCCGTCGTCGAGCCCGAGCCGGCCCCCGCGGTCGAGCCCGCCCCTGTCGCCGCGGCCGAGCCCGCTCCCGTCGCCGCGGCCCCCGCGCCCGCCGCCGCAGCGCCCGCCGCCCCCGCCGCCGGCGGTGAGCGCGTGGCCGCCAGCGACGCCACCGTCCGCGTGGACGTGGAACTGCTGGAGTCCCTGGTGCGCCAGGCCGGCGAGCTCGTCCTGGCCCGCAACCAGATCCTGCAGCGCGCCAGCGCCCTGCGCGACGAGGACCTCACCCGCGCCTGCCACCGCCTGAACCTCGTCGCCAGCGAGATGCAGGAGGGCGTCATGCGCACCCGCATGCAGCCCATCGAGCACCTGTGGTCCAAGCTGCCCCGCGTCGTGCGCGACCTCGGCAACATGCTCGGCCGCAAGATCCAGCTCGAGATGGAGGGCAAGGAGACCGAGCTCGACCGCACCCTCCTCGAGGCCGTCAAGGACCCGCTGACCCACATCGTCCGCAACGCCGTCGACCACGGCATCGAGCCGCCCGAGGTCCGCCTCGCCGCCGGCAAGCGCGAGGTCGGCACCCTGCGCCTGCGCGCCGCCCACGAGGGCGGCCAGGTCCTCGTCGAGGTCCGTGACGACGGCAAGGGCATCGACCCGGCCGTCATCGGCGCCAAGGCCGTCTCCAAGGGCCTGGTCACCCAGGCGAAGCTGGAGACCCTCACCACCAACGACGTCCTGCAGTTCCTGTTCCTGCCCGGTTTCTCCACCGCCGCGAAGGTCACCAACGTCTCCGGCCGCGGCGTCGGCATGGACGTCGTCAAGACGAACATCGAGCGCATCGGCGGTTCCGTCGACGTCGAGTCCACCCCCGGCCAGGGCACCATCTGGCGGCTGCGGATCCCGCTGACCCTGGCGATCGTCCCGGCCCTCACGGTCGAGTGCGCCGGCCAGCGCTACGCCATGCCGCAGGTGAACCTGCTGGAGCTGGTCAGCCTCGACACCGAGCGCATGGCCAACGCCATCGAGGACGTCGGCGGCGCCAAGGTGTACCGGCTGCGCGGCGCGCTGCTGCCGCTGGTGCGCCTGGAGGAGGCGCTGGAGCTCAAGCGCCCCGCCGGCGAGGAACTGCCCACCAGCCTCGTCATCGCCGTCCTGGAGTGCGACGGCCGCCGCTTCGGCCTCGTCGTCGACCGCGTCCTGGACACCGAGGAGATCGTCGTCAAGCCGCTGTCCGGCGTGCTGAAGGCCATCGGCAGCTACGCCGGCGCGACCATCCTCGGCGACGGGCGCGTCTCCCTCATCCTCGACGTGCAGTCCCTGGCGCGGCGCACCATGCGCGCCGACGGCATCGAGCACGCGGCCGCCGAGACGGCCACCGCCACCTCCGCCACCGCCGAGGGGCAGCGCCTGCTCGTCGTCGGCCTCGGCGACGACCGCCGGGTGGCGATCCCGCTGGACGTCGTCACCCGCCTGGAGGAGTTCAAGACCGCCTCCATCGAGCGCGTCGGGCGCCGCGAGGTCGTCCGCTACCGCGGCGAGATCCTGCCGCTGGTCCGCCTCGCCAACCACCTCGGCGGCGGTTTCCGCGGCGGCCCCGGCGGCGGGGACCTGGACGCCCTGCCGGGCGTCGTGTACTCGGCGCGCGGGCGCAGCGTCGCCATCGTCGTCGACGAGATCGTCGACATCGTCTCCGGCCAGGACGCCCACAGCGACATCGACGACACCGGCCTCGTCGGTTCCGCGGTCATCCGCGACCGCGTCACCGAGCTCCTCGACGTCCGCGCGGCCATCCTCGCCGCGGACCCGAACTTCTTCAGCGAGCAGGCCCAGCGCGAGCTCGCCGCCGCCTCGACCCGACTGGGAGCCTGAGATGTCCACGCAGTACGCGACGTTCCACCTGGCGGGCCACCTGTTCGGCGTCGAGGTGCGCCGGGTGCAGGAGGTGCTCACCGAGCAGCCCCGCACCCCCGCCCCGCTGGCCCCGCACGCCGTCGCCGGCCTCATCAACCTGCGCGGGCAGGTCGTCACCGCGCTGGACCTGCGCCGCCGCCTGTGGCTGCCCGACCGCGAGGAGGGCAAGGTCGCGATGAACGTCGTCGTCCGCGCCGCCGAGGAGGTCTGGAGCCTGCTCGTCGACTCCATCGGCGGGGTCATCGAGGCCGCCGACGCGACGTTCGAGCCGCCGCCGGACACGCTGTCCGGGCCGATCCGCGAGCTCATCCGCGGCGCGTACAAGCTCGACGACGCGCTGCTGCTCGTCCTCGACGTCGACAAGGCCCTCGAGCTGGAGGGCGCCGCCGCCTGACGGCGCCCGCCCCACCGGCCCGGGTCCCCGCGAGGGGGCCCGGGCCGGCGGCGTCCGCGGCGGGCACCCCGGTCAGCGCGGCGG
>NZ_JBJLSH010000094.1:0-4299 GCF_050871905.1 Kineococcus haloalkalitolerans | reverse complement strand
CGTAATTTGTTAAATAACGCAAGCGCGGGATGGACTAGACACCACAGCGAGCCGGACCCGCGGGACCCCCCCCCCCCCGCCCGCCCGGGGGCGGCCACCGCCGGGCCCGCACCGGCCGCGACGGTGCCCACGGGTGCGCTGCTCACTGCGCCGTCGCCGCGTTCATGGCGTCGGCGAACTGCTCGGGGGTGAACCCGTTCGGGTTGCCGAACAGCTGCTCGATGTTGGTCAGCAGCTCCTGGGCGGCGGTCGGGCTCAGGGCCTGGTCCCACGACATGCCGAAGAACGAGGCGTTGACCGCGGTGTCGTAGACGAAGGACAGGAACTCGCCGTCCTCGGCCGCCGCGAGCTGGTCCTCGACGCCCTTGAGGATCGGGACCTCGCCGCCCTCGTTGATGAAGGCCTCGGCGATCTCCTCGGTGAGGACGCCGTTGGCCAGGTAGTCGCGGGCGATCTCCTTCTGCTCGTCCGTGGCGTTCGCGGAGATCGAGTAGTACTGCGCCGGGTTGCCGACGGTGCTGGTCGGGTCGCCCGCGCCGCCGGTGACGACGGGGAAGGACTGGTAGCCCAGGTTGCCGCCGGAGACGAAGTCGCCGCCGTCGGCCTTGATGGAGCCGAAGCACCAGCTGCCCTGCAGCAGCATCGCCGCGCGGTCGGTGTACAGCAGCGCCTGGTCGGCGTTCTGGTCGGCGACGATGGAGTTGTAGCCCTCCACGAAGCCGCCGGCGCGCACGAGGTCCTGGGCCGCGGTGAGGGCCTGCAGGACGGCCGGGTCCGACCACGCGTTCGGCGCGCTGTCGTTGATGGCCTGGTAGGCGTCCTGGCCGGCGATGCGCAGCACGAGGAACTCCAGCCACATCATCGTGGTCCAGCGCGACTGGCCGGCCAGCGAGATGGGGGCGATGCCGGCCTCGTTGAAGACGGGCACGAGGGCGAGCAGGTCCTCCCAGGTCTGCGGCGGCTGGGCGCCGACCTGGTCGAACAGGCGCTGGTTGTAGTACAGGAAGACGGGCTGCACGGTCTCGTGCGGGACCGCGTAGATGGCGCCGTCGACGATGCCCGGGTTCCACGCCGCGTCGAACAGGCGGGTGCGGACGTCGGGGTTCTCCTCGATCCAGCTGGTGAGGTCCTCGATCTGGCCGGCCTGGGCCCAGTCGCGGACGCTGCCGCCGCCCCAGCTGAAGATCAGGGTGGGGGCCTGGCCCGCGCCGATGGAGGTGCGGATCTTGGTCTTGTAGGCGTCGTTCTGGTAGGCGACGGGGGCGAGCTGACCGGTCTCGGAGGACTCGTTGAAGTTCTCGACCGAGAGGTTGCGGATCGCCTCCTTCGGCTCACCGGTGAGGAACCAGATGGAGGCCTCGCCCTCCGCGGCCTGGCCGGGCCCGGAGGACCCGCCGCAGGCGGTCAGGGCCGTCGCGGCGAGGGGGGTCGCCATGGCCAGGGTCAGGAAGGACCGACGAGAAGAGGTTCGCTGCTGATCCACTTCGATCTCCGATGCGCCGAGCCGCTCCCTCGCGGCTGCTCCGTCCGACGGGGTCGTGGGTGACCGCGCCGGGGGCCGAGGCCCCGATTGCTGTCGCGACGTTGCCGAAAGCTTTCGACCCCGCCGTCGTCGCAGCGACCATAGGCAGCCGACGGGGCGGGGTCAAGCGAGTCGCCCGAACAGACCGTGAGAGCGCGCTCTTCTAGCGTTGGAACGGCCTGGGCTGCGACGACGCGGCCACCGGCGCGGCACGGCAGGGTCTCGAAACGGTCTCGAAAACTTTCGGCGTCGAGTGCTGGTCCTAGCGGTCGCCGCGGAGCTACAGTCGTCGCCGGCGAGGACGCGACGTCGCGACCTCCGACGACGGGAGGCACCTCGTGACGGAACTGCAGCGGGAACCCGCCCGCACCCGCGGCCGTCCCGCGCTGGCCCCGCGGGGCCGCCCCACGCTGGCGACGATCGCCGCGTCGGCGGGCGTGTCGGTCGCCACCGTCTCCAAGGTCGTCAACGGCCGCGACGACGTGTCGGCGGAGACCCGCGCCGCGGTCGAGGCCCTGCTGCGCGCCCACGACTACAACCCCCCGGCGGCCCGGCGCACCCCGGCCGCCACGACGGTGGAGTTCCTGGTGCACGGCGACTTCGGCGCCTACCAGACCCAGATCATCGACGGGGTGGTGGCCGGCGGCGAGGAGGTCGGCGCCTCGGTCGTCGTCGGCAAGCTCGTCGACGGGCGGCCCGGCACGGCCCCCCGCGCCTGGGCGCGCGAGCTGGCCGCCGCCGGGCGCAGCGGCGTCGTCGTGGTCACGGGCGAGCTGTCCGCCGCCCACGTGGACGCCCTCGAGCACGCCCGCCTGCCGCTGGTCGTCATCGACCCGCTCAACCTGCCGCGCCGCGAGGTCGTCAGCGTCGGCTCGACGAACTTCGCCGGCGGCATGACCGCCACCCAGCACCTGCTGTCCCTGGGGCACCAGCGCATCGCGTTCGCGGGCGGGCCGGCGGGCTCGGGGTGCAACCAGGCGCGGCTGCACGGGTACCGGGCGGCCATGGAGGTCGCCGGGCTGTCCGTGCGGCCCGAGCACGTGCTGCACGACGACTTCCAGTTCGAGTCCGGCCGCCGCCTCGGCGAGCGGCTGCTGGCGCTGCCCGACCCGCCGACCGCCGTCGTCGGCGCCTGCGACACGCTCGCGCTGGGGGTCATGGAGGCGGCCCGCGTGCGCGGGCTGCGCGTGCCCGACGACCTGAGCATCACCGGGTTCGACGACACCGAGCTGGCCGGGGTGTCGACCCCGCCGATGACGGTGATCCGCCAGCCGCTGCGCGAGATGGGCCGCGTCGCGGTCCGCACGCTGCTGCGGATGGCCGCGGGCGAGGAGCTCGACTCCCACCACGTCGAGCTGGCCACCGAGCTGGTCGTGCGCGGTTCCACCGGCCCGGTGCCGCTGCGGTGAGCGCCGCGGCGGGCCCGTCGGCAGGTGCTCCGCACCGGGTCGTGCTGGACACCGACCTGTCGCTGGGCGAGCCCGGCAGCGAGGTCGACGACGGCTTCGCCCTCGCGCTCGCCCTGGCCGACCCGGGGATCGAGCTGGCGGCCGTGACCACGGTGTACGGCAACACCGACCTGTCCTCGGTCACCACCCTGACGCTCGACCTGCTGCACCGGCTGGGAGCTCCGGGCGTGCCGGTGCACGCGGGCGCGGCCCGCCCGCTGCTGCGCCCGGGCCCGCCGCCCGGCCGCGTCCCGGCCGGCACGCCCGTGCGCGCGCCCGCCTCCACCCGGGCGGCCGCGGTCCTCGTGGACCTCGTGCGCTCGGCGCCGGGCGGGGTGACGGTCGTGGCGATCGGGCCGCTGACCAACGTGGCGCTCGCCGCTCGCCTGGACCCCGGCTTCGCCGCCGACGTGGGCCGCCTCGTCGTCATGGGCGGGACGTACCTGTCCCCCGCCCCGCGGGCCGGGATGCCCGGGGAGTTCAACGTCTGGAACGACCCGGAGGCCCTGCGGATCGTCCTGGACGCGGGGCTGGTGCCCGACCTCGTCGGCCTCGACGTGACGCGGCGGGTGCGCCTGACCCGCGATCACGCGCGCCGGATGGCCGCGGACGAGCGGCCGTTCCCGGCGTTCGCCGGCGAGCACGCGCTGGCCTGGATCGACCGGCTGGAGCGCGACGGCGAGGAGCAGCCCGGCTCGTGCGCGCTGCACGACCCGCTGGCCGTGGCCGTCGTCACCCGCCCGGACCTGGTGGTCTGGCGCGACGCGCACGTGCTCGTGTCCACGGACGACGCGCTGCGCGGGGCGGTGCTGGCCGACCTGTCCCCCGCGCCCGACGGTGCCGACGGGCCGCCCCGCAACGCCCGCGTCGCCGTCGACGTGGACCCCGCGGCGTTCACCGAGCACTTCACGACCCGCCTGGCCGGCGGCTGACCCGCCACCCGGCGGGACGGCGGCCGGTCAGGGCTTCGGCGGGCCCTCCACGCGCCCGAGCACGCGCCCGCCGCGCACCCGCACCGCCACGACCGGCTGCGGCGCGGTGCCCGGGCCGTCGAGCACCTCGCCGTCGGTGACGGAGAACGCCGTGCCGTGCCAGGGGCAGACCAGCGCGGCGCGCCCGTCCACGTCGCGGACCTCCCCGTCGTGCAGCGGGCCGCCCAGGTGGCTGCACGTGTCGGCCAGACCGTGCACGCGCGCGCCGCGGCGCAGCAGGCACACGGGCGCGTCGGGGGGGGGGGGGGGGGGGGGGGGGGGGGGGGGGGGGGGGGGGGGGGGGGGGGGGGGGGGGGGGGGGGGGGGGGGGGGGGGGGGGGGGGGGGGGGGGGGGGGG
>NZ_JBJLSH010000093.1:0-4335 GCF_050871905.1 Kineococcus haloalkalitolerans | reverse complement strand
CACCAAGAACAGCCCCACCGTGGACTCCGCACCCCCCACCCCCCCCCCCGCGGACCACGCGCCCCCCCCCCGCCGCGGGGGGGGGGCCCCTCGACACGCCGGACCGGTCAGCGGCGGCTGAGCATCTCCGCCGCCAGGAACGCCAGCTCCAGCGACTGCTGGTGGTTCAGCCGCGGGTCGCACAGCGACTCGTAGCGGGTGGCCAGGGCCGCGTCGTCGATGTCCATCGCGCCGCCCAGGCACTCGGTGACGTCGTCACCGGTCAGCTCTACGTGCAGGCCGCCGGGAACGGTGCCCAGCGCCTCGTGGACCTCGAAGAAGCCGCGGACCTCGTCCACGACGTCGTCGAAGCGGCGGGTCTTGTAGCCGCTCGTGGAAGTGATGGTGTTGCCGTGCATCGGGTCGCACACCCACACCGGGGTGTGGCCGGCGGCGCGCACGCCCTCCACCAGGCCGGGCAGCGCGTCGCGCACCACCGAGGCGCCCATCCGCGTGATGAAGGTCAGCCGGCCCGGCTCCCGGAACGGGTCGATGCGCTCGATGAGCGCCAGGGCGTCCTCGACCGAGGTCTTCGGGCCGAGCTTGACGCCGATGGGGTTGCGGACGCGGGCGGCGAAGTCGACGTGGGCGCCGTCGAGCTGACGGGTGCGCTCGCCGATCCACACCATGTGCGCGGACACGTCGTACGGGCCGCCCTGGCGCACGTCCTCGACCGGCTCGGTGCCCGACAGCGGCGGCTCCTCGTCCAGCGTGCGGGTCAGCGGCTTCTCGTAGTCGAGCAGCAGCGCCTCGTGGCTGGAGTAGAACTGCACGGTCTTCAGGGCGTCGAAGTCCGCCCCGCAGGCGATCATGAACTTCATCGCCTTGTCGATGTCGCGCGCCAGCACCTCGTAGCGGGCGTTGGCGGCCGTGGACGCGAAGCCGCGGTTCCACTCGTGGACCTTGCGCAGGTCGGCGTACCCGCCGGTGGTGAAGGCGCGGATGAGGTTCAGCGTCGCCGAGGCCGTGTGGTACGCGCGCAGCAGGCGGCGCGGGTCCGGCGTGCGGCCCTCGGGGGTGAACGCGAAGTCGTTGACGGCGTCACCGCGGTAGGCGGGCAGCGTCACACCGTCGCGGGTCTCGCTGTCGCTGCTGCGCGGCTTGGAGAACTGCCCGGCCATCCGGCCGACCTTGATGACCGGCAGGCTCGCGCCGTAGGTGAGGACGGCGGACATCTGCAGCATCGTGCGCACGCGGCGGCGGATGCCGTCGGCCGTGGCGCCGGCGAAGGTCTCGGCGCAGTCACCGCCCTGCAGCAGGAACGCCTCGCCGCGGGCGGCGGCCGCGAGCTGGTGGCGCAGCTGGTCGGCCTCGCCGGCGAAGACGAGCGGGGGGTAGGAGGCGAGCTCGGCCTGGACCTCGGCGAGCGCGGCGGCGTCGGGCCACTGCGGCTGCTGGGCGGCGGGCAGGTCGGGCCACGACGTCGGACCGGGGGTGGTCCCGCTCGTGGCGGACGCGCCGGGGACGGTGCTCGTCACGGTGCTCACGCGCGCCAGTGTCCCACTGCCGCGACGCTGCCGTGGCCGCTGCGCGGGCAGGGCACCGGCCCGCGCGCGCACGCCCTCCGACCGGCCGCCGGTCGGCGACTCCCAGCGACCGGTCGCCACAGCGCGTCACCGGCGCGGTCTCCCGGGGTCACCAGACGACGTCGGACGTCTCCGCCCACCGCGCTTCCGGCACCGTGCGCAGCACGCCCGTCGCGTCGGCCAGCGGCACCTGCACGACGTCCGTGCCGCGCAGCGCCGCCATCGTGCCGACGTCGCCGCGGGCCAGGGCCGCCACCGCCGACAGCCCCATCCGGGTGGCCAGCACCCGGTCCGCGGCGCTCGGCGTGCCGCCGCGCAGCAGGTGCCCCAGGACGGTCAGCCGCGTCGACAGGCCCAGCACGCGGGCCTTCAGCTCCCGCTCGACCTGCTCGCCGGCGCCGCCGAGCTGCACGTGGCCGAAGGCGTCGCGCGGCAGGTCGCGCACGGCGTCCTCGCCCAGCACCCGCGCGCCCTCGCTGACCACGACGAGGGGGGCGTCGCCGCGGGCCAGCGCCGCCGCGACCGTGGCCGCCACCGCGTCGAGGTCCACCGGCACCTCCGGCAGCAGCGTCACGTGCGCGCCGGCGGCGATGCCGGTGTGCAGGGCGATCCAGCCGGCGTGCCGGCCCATGACCTCCACGACCATGGCGCGGTGGTGCGAGGCGCCCGTGGTGACGAGCCGGTCGCACGCCTCCACGGCCGTCTGCACGGCCGTCTCGAACCCGAACGTGGCGTCGGTGGCCGACAGGTCGTTGTCGATCGTCTTCGGCGCGCCCACCACGGGCACCCCGGCCTCGTGCAGCGCCGTCGCCACCCCGAGGGTGTCCTCCCCGCCCACCGCGAGCAGGCCCTCCACGCCCAGCGCCTCCAGCGAGGCCCGCACGCGCGCCACGCCCTCGGCCACCCCGTCCGCGAGCGGGTTGGTGCGGCTGGAACCCAGCACGGTGCCGCCCACCGCCAGCAGCGGCCGCACGCTCGCCTCGTCGAGGGGGACGGCGTCGCGCTCCAGGACGCCGCGCCAGCCGTCGCGGAAGCCGGTGAAGGTCATCCCGTAGCGCTGGGTGCCCGCCAGGACGGCCGCCCGCAGCACGGCGTTCAAGCCGGGGCAGTCACCCCCGCCGGTGAGGATGCCGACGCGCACGACGCCTCCCGTCCCGCCGGCCACGACGCCGGCACCCCGGCCCCCGGCACCCCGGCGGGGCACCTCGACGGACCGGACGGCGATCACTCTGCCACCGGCGGCGCGGGCGGGTCAGCCGTTCGCGGGCGTGTCCCCCGGCCGCTGCCGGCCGTCCGGCCCGCCGGGCCCGTCCGGGTCGCCGGCGGCCCCCGGCCCGCGCGGCGGCGGCCCGGGCGGCGCGGCCCGGCCGCCGGGCGCGCCCGAGGACGGCAGCGGCGGGACCTCGCGGCCGGCGTCCTCGGCGACGGCGCGCACCCGCGCCGCCCGGGCCGCGTACTCGTCGACGTACTCCTGGCGCGAGAGCCGCTGCACCGCGGCCATGACCTCGTCGGCGACGGCCCGCACGACGAGCTTGTCGTCGGCGCGGCCGGCGTAGCGGGAGAAGTCCAGCGGCTCGCCGATGACGACGCCCACGCGCCGCACCGACGGCAGCACCTTGCCGCGGGCCATGACGTGCTCGGTGCCGATCATCGCCACCGGCAGCACCGGCGCCCCCGAGCGCAGCGCGATGCGCGCCACCCCCGTGCGTCCCCGGTACAGCCGCCCGTCGGGCGAGCGGGTGCCCTCGGGGTAGATGCCGAACAGCTCGCCGCGGCGCAGCACCGCCACCGCCCCCTCGATGGCGGCCTGGGAGGCGCGGCCGCCGGAGCGGTCGACGGGCAGCTGCCCGACGCTGCGGAAGAACCCCGCGGCCAGGCGCCCCAGCGGCCCGCGGACGGTGAACATCTCCGCCTTGGCGATGAAGGTGACCCGCCGGCGCAGCACGACCGGCAGGAAGACCGGGTCGGTCGCCGACAGGTGGTTGCTCGCCAGGATCGCCGGGCCGGAGACCGGCACGTTCTCCAGGCCGCGCACCCAGGGGCGGAAGACGGCCCGCAGCACCGGCTCGGCCAGCAGGAGCTTGATCAGCCAGTAGAGCACGAGCGGTCCGGACCTCCCTGTCGCGACCCCGCCGCCCCGCCGTGCGCGGCGCGGGCGCACCGGCCAGCGGGCGTGGCCAGGACTGTAGGGCACACCAGGCTCCCCCACGGGCCGGCCCACCGGTCGCCCGCCCGCCCCGACGCCTCGACCGGTCGGCGTCGGCGTGCCACGATGGGGCGTGCCCACCAACCGCGACGACGGGTCCGGGCCCCTCGACGTCGACGCCGCCTTCGCGGAGATCGTCGCCCACTGGGGGGACGAGGACACGGGCCACGGCACCCGCTCCGGGGCGGGATCCGACGCCGGTCCCGACGCCGCCGGCGCGCCCGGCGAGGGCGAGGGCCCCGCGGCGCGGGACGGCGCCAGCGGCGAGGGGGCCGGCGAGCAGCCCCGGGCCGCGGCCGGCGAGGCCCCGGGCGCGGTGCACGACCCCTCCCCCGGTGCCCCTGATCCGGGCGCCCGCGAGGCGGCCGAGCGCGGTGCCCGCACCGTCCGTCCCGCCCGGCCCCTGCCCCCCGCCCCGCGCGAGGACGTCCCGGGCGCCGCGGGGGGGGGGGGGGGGGGGGGGGGGGGGGGGGGGGGGGGGGGGGGGGGGGGGGGGGGGGGGGGCCCGCGGGGGCGCGGGGGGGCGGGCCGCCGCGCCCCCCCCCCCGCTCCGCCCCGCAGCCG
>NZ_JBJLSH010000092.1:0-4418 GCF_050871905.1 Kineococcus haloalkalitolerans | reverse complement strand
GTGCGGGGGCGGGCCTCGCGGGGGCGGGGGGGCGCGCCCCCCCCCGCCGCCCCCCCCCCCCCCGGAGGGACCCGGGCCGTCGGCGACGAGCGGCCGGGTCCCCGTGCCCGCGGGCCGGGCGGCCCGCGGTCGGCGGTCAGCTGCTCGCTGCCCGCCGCCCGCGGGTCGCCCCGCCCCTGCTGCGCAGCGCCACGTCGCTCTCGCTGAGCAGCCGGTGCACGAACCCGTACGAGCGTCCGGACTCCTCGGCGAGCGCCCTGATGCTCTTGCCCTCCGAGTAGCCCTTCGTCAGCTCCGCGGCGAGCTGCTCACGCTCCGCACCGCTCAGCCGGGTTCCCCTCTTGACCGTCTCGGCCACAGTGACCTCCCTCGTGCCGTCCGACCCGTCGTCCGGCCACGACCATGGTCACCACCACGGGCCACATCGGCCACTCGACACGTCGGGCGGGCTCGCGGCGCGCCCGGGACGCAGCCGCGGCGCGCGCGGCTCAGGCGAGCGCCACCAGCTCCGCGTAGTCGTCGTTCCACAGGTCCTCGACGCCGTCGGGCAGCAGCACGACCCGCTCGGGCGAGAGGGCCTCCACGGCCCCCTCGTCGTGGGTGACGAGGACGACGGCGCCCTCGTAGTGGCGCAGCGCGTCGAGGATCTCCGCGCGGCTGGCCGGGTCCAGGTTGTTCGTCGGCTCGTCCAGCAGCAGCACGTTCGCGCTGGAGACGACCAGGGTGGCCAGCGCCAGGCGCGTCTTCTCCCCGCCCGAGAGGACGCCGGCGGGCTTGTCGACGTCGTCGCCGGAGAAGAGGAACGAGCCCAGCACGGTGCGCACGCGGGTGTCGTCCAGGTCCGGCGAGGCCGAGCGCATGTTCTCCAGGACCGTGCGCTCGTGGTCGAGCGTCTCGTGCTCCTGGGCGTAGTAGCCGACCTTCAAGCCGTGCCCGGGCACCAGCTCGCCGGTGTCGGGGTCCTCCACCCCGCCGAGCATGCGCAGCAGCGTGGTCTTGCCGGCGCCGTTGAGGCCGAGGATGACGACCCGGCTGCCGCGGTCGATGGCCAGGTCGACGCTGGTGAAGATCTCCAGCGACCCGTAGGACTTCGACAGGCCCTTGGCGGTCAGCGGCGTCCTGCCGCACGGGGCCGGCTTCGGGAAGCGCAGCTTGGCGACCTTGTCCTGCACGCGGGCCTCCTCCAGCCCGCTGACCAGCCGCTCCGCGCGCTTGGCCATGTTCTGCGCGGCGACCGCCTTGGTCGCCTTGGCGCGCATCTTGTCGGCCTGCGCCATGAGGGCGCCGGCCTTCTTCTCGGCGTTGGCGCGCTCGCGCTGGCGGCGCTTCTCGTCCGTGTCGCGCTGCTTGAGGTAGTTCTTCCAGCCGACGTTGTAGACGTCGATGCGGGCGCGGTTGGCGTCCAGGTGGAAGACGCGGTTGACGACGACCTCGAGCAGCTCGACGTCGTGGCTGATGACGACGAGGCCGCCGGAGTACCCCTTCAGGTGCTCGCGCAGCCAGGTGATCGAGTCGGCGTCCAGGTGGTTGGTCGGCTCGTCCAGCAGCAGCGTCTCGCTGGCGGAGAAGAGGATGCGGGCCAGCTCCACGCGCCGGCGCTGCCCGCCGGACAGCGTGCGCAGCGGCTGGTCCAGGACCCGCTCGGGCAGGTTGAGGTTGCTGCAGATGCGCGCGGCCTCGCTCTCGGCGGTGTAGCCGCCCAGCGCCACGAACCGCGCGTCCGCCTTGGCGTAGCGGTCCATGGCCCGCTCGCGCACCCGCTCGTCGTCGGAGGCCATCTCCTGCTCGGCGCGGCGCAGGCGGGTCAGGACGTCGTCCAGGCCGCGCGCGGACAGGATCCGGTCGCGGGCCAGGGTGTCCGGGTCGCCGGCGCGCGGGTCCTGGGGCAGGTAGCCGATCTCGCCGCTGCGGGAGACGGTCCCGGCGGCCGGCTGGGTCTCCCCCGCCAGCACGCGGGTCAGCGTGGTCTTGCCCGCGCCGTTGCGGCCGACGAGGCCCACGCGGTCACCGGGCGCGACACGGAAGTCGACGCCCTCCATGAGGAGCCGGGCACCCGCCCGCAGTTCGAGGCCGGACGCGACGATCACGAGGGCAGGCTCCAGCGGCACGTGGTGGGGGTGGGGGACACGGTGCTCCAGTCTAGGGCGGCGGAGGGGGCGGCTCCGTCGGATATGTTCGGCGCCCGTGAGCCCCCTGCTGCGCCGCGCGGCGCGCCGCGACACCGCCCCCGCCCCCGCCGGCGTGCGCCGGCCCGCCTCCGCCGGCACCGACGTGGCCCTGGTGGCCGTCTTCGCCGCGCTGGTGTGCGCCCTGGCGATCACCCCGGCGCTGCAGATCGGCGGCTCGGGCGTGCCGATCACCCTGCAGACGCTCGGGATCATGCTGTGCGGGGCCGTGCTGGGACCGTGGCGCGGCGCGCTGGCCGTGCTGCTGTACCTGCTGCTGGGCTTCGCGGGCGCCCCCGTGTTCGCGCAGGGCGCCAGCGGGCTGGGCGTGCTGGCCGGGCCCAGCGCCGGCTTCCTGCTGGCGATGCCGCTGGCGGCGCTGGTCATCGGCGCCGTCGTCCGCGCCGGGGTGCGCGCCGCCCACCGGACCCGCCGCGGCGTCCTGGTGCCGCTGTCGCTGGTGGCCGGCTGCCTGCTCGGCGGGATCGCCGTCGTGTACGCCGGCGGGATCCCCGGCCTGGCCGTCAACGGCGGGATGCCGCTGGACGTGGCCGCCGGCCTGTCGCTCACCTTCCTGCCCGGGGACCTCGTCAAGGTGGCGCTGACGGTGCTGGTGGCCGCTCCCGTGCACCGCGCCTTCCCGCGCCTCCTGGACCGCTGACCGCACCGCCGAGCCGGCGCGAGCACCCGTCCCGGGCGCGCGCGTGATCCGGCTGGACGCCGCCGCCGTGCGCGCCGGTGAGCGGGTCGTGCTGCACCCGACGACGCTGGAGCTGACCGAGCGCTCGATCGCGCTCGTCGGCCCCAACGGCTCCGGCAAGTCGACGCTGCTGCGGCTGCTGGACGGGCTGGTGCTGCCGTCGGCGGGGACCGTCGAGGTCGACGGGCTGTCCCCCGAGACGGACCTGGCGGCGCTGCGCCGGCACGTCGGCTTCGTCTTCCCCGACCCCGACGCCCAGCTGGTCATGCCCACCGCCGCCGAGGACCTCGCGCTGTCGCTGCGCCGCGCGGGGGTGCCGCGGCGCGAGCGCGACGCCCGCGCGCGCGCCCTGCTGGCCCGGGCCGGGCTGGGGGGGCACGCCGACGCCCCCGTGCGCGAGCTGTCCTCCGGGCAGCGGCAGCTGCTGGCCGTGACGGCCGTCCTGGCGGTCGGACCGGCCGTGCTGGCCTGCGACGAGCCGACGACGCTGCTGGACCTGCGCGCCGCCCGGCGCGTGGCCGACCTGCTCCTCGCCGGACCGGCCCGGCTGGTCCTGGCCACCCACGACCTGGCGCTGGCCGCCCGCACCGAGCGGGCCCTGTGGCTGGAGGAGGGCCGGGTGGTCGCCGACGGGCCCGCGGACGAGGTGTGCGCCGCCTACGCCGCCACCGCGGGCGCGTGAGCGGGCGCTCCTCCCTCCGGCCCCCCCGGTGGTGGCGCGCCCGGCGCCGGGGCCTGGACGCGGCCCCGAGCCTGCTGGGCCACCACGTGCCCGGCTCCTCGGTCCTGCACCGCGCCCCCGCGGGCCGCAAGCTCGCCGGGCTCGCGCTGCTGGGCCTGCTGCTGGGCCTGCTGCGGCTGGCGGTCCCCGGACCGCTCGCCGCCGGCGCGACCGTGGCCCTGGCCGCGCTCGTCGCGCTCGTCGCCCGCCGCTGCGGGCTGCCGCGCGCCTGGGCGCTGCGCCGGGTGCGGGCGGTGTGGTGGCTGCCGCTGCTGCTGGCCCTCGTGCAGCTGTGGCTGGGGCGGCCCTGGCACGCCGTGGCCGTCCCGGCCGCGCTGGTGGCCGCCCTGTGGGGCGCGGCGCTGCTGAGCGCCACCACGCCCCTGCCGGTGCTCCTGGACGCCGTCGTGCGCGGGGCGCGGCCGCTCGCGCGGGTGGGCGTGGACGCCGACCGGGTGGGCCTGGCGCTGGTGCTGACCCTGACGAGCGTGCCGGTGGTGCTCGGCCTGCTGGAGCAGTCGCGCGCGGCCGCCGCCGCCCGCGGCCTCGGCCGCGACCCCCGCGCCCTGCTCGTGCCCGCGCTCCTGCGCACCGTCGCCCACGCGCACGCGCTGGGCGAGGCGCTGGCGGCGCGGGGCCTGGACGAGCCCGGCAGGGGCGAGCCGGACCGGGCGGAGGACGACGGGCAGGACGACGGGGAGGACCACGGGGGTACCGGCGCCCCGTGAGGGGTCCGGACGCGCGAGGGGGGGGGGGGCGGGTGGGGGGGGGGGGGGGGGGGGCGCGGGGGGGGGGGGGGGGGGGGGGGGGGGCGGGGCCGCGGAGGGGGTTG
>NZ_JBJLSH010000091.1:0-4585 GCF_050871905.1 Kineococcus haloalkalitolerans | reverse complement strand
CCCGCGCAGGGGGCCCGGCCGGCCGGGCCCCCCGGGCCGGGGCCCCGGCGGGCGGCCCGCACGTAGCGCCCGCCCGCCCCCACCGTCGACGCTGAGCGACGTCCCCGTGACGTACGAGGCGGCGGGGGAGAGCAGGAAGACGGCCGCCCGCGCGAACTCGTCGGGCAGCCCGGCGCGGCGCAGCGGCACCGCCTCCAGGGCGCCGGCGTCCTCGGCCGAGGTCTCCTCCAGCTCCAGCGGGCTGGACGCCTCGACGTGACCGGCCAGCAGCGAGTTGATGCGCACCCCCCGCGGGCCGAGCTCGTCGGCCAGCGCCTTGGCGGCCATCGCCAAGCCCGGGCGCAAGCCGTTGGCGACCCCCGCGCCCGGCTCGGGCGCGCGCACGCCGGCCGACAGCAGCAGCACCATCGAGGCGCCCTCGCCGGTGGCCGCGCGCCCCACCGAGCGGGCCAGCCGCAGCGGCCCGAGGAGGCCGGACTCGAACCCGGCGCGCCAGGCGGCGTCGTCGGCCTCCAGCACGCTGGAGCTGGGCGGGGCGCCGCAGGAGACGACGGCGCCGTCCAGCCGGCCGAAGCGGGCGTTGGCCGCGGCGACCAGGCGGGTCTCGGTGCCGGGCTCGGAGATGTCACCGGGCACGAGCAGCACCCGGTCGGGGTGGCCGATCGACGGGGCGGCCGCGGCCAGCTCGTCCTCGTCCACGGCGTGCAGGACCAGCAGGGCCCCCTCGTCGGCGAGCAGGCGCGCGCACGAGAGCCCCAGACCGGTCGAGGCGCCGGAGACGATGTACACGCGGTCGCTGAGGCCCAAGTCCATGCGGACATTGTTGCGCAGAGTGGCTAGTGATACACACAGCATGATCGGCGCTGCGCCGATCGGGTGAGGGACTGCCCTCAGCGCACCGGGCGCGAGGCCCGCTCGACCTCGGCGTCCTCCGCGTCCTCGTCGACCCCCCGCCGCTCGCGGCGCCCCGACCGGCCGGCCGCGCGCTCGCCCGGGCCCGCTCCGTCGCCGCCGGTGCGCTGCGGCCCGGCGGGGGCGCCCGTCAGCGCCCGCGCCCGCTGCTCGCGGCGCCCGGCCACCACCCACACCACCAGCGCCGTGAGGGCGAAGCCGTACCACTGGACGGTGTAGGCCAGGTGCGGGCCCTCGTCGACCTGCGGGCGCGCCGGCGGCAGCGGGGCCGCCCCGGCGGGCGCCGGCGACTCCGAGGCCAGCAGCGCGTACCCGCCGCGCAGGCCCCCGGCACCGGCCGCCCCGACCTGCTCGGCCACCGGGCCGGCCGCGATGGTCGCCACCTGCCCCGGCGGCGCGGCCCGCTCGCTCGGCTCCTCCCAGGCGCGCACCCGCGCCACCACCTCCACGCGCCCGGCCGGCGGGGCGGGCACGACGTCGGGCGCCCGGCTCGTGCTGCCGGCCGGCAGCCAGCCGCGGTCCACGACCAGGACCGTCCCGTCGTCCAGGACCAGCGGCACCAGCACCTCGTAGCCGGCGGCCTCCTCGCGGGGGCGGTTGCGCACCAGCGCGGTGGAGCCGGCCGCGTACTCGCCGCTGGCGCGCACCGGCGTCCACGTGTCCGCCGCCGTCAGCGGCGTGCCGTCCGCGGGCAGGACCTCGTCCACGGCGACGGGGTCGCGGTCGTAGTTGCCCACCAGGGACGCGTTGCGCTCCGTGCGCTCGGCGCGCCGGTGCCACTGCCACTGCCCCAGCACCACGCACGCCACGGCGACGACGACGGCCAGGACCAGGCCCCGCACCCAGCGCGGCTCGCGCAGCAGCGCCAGCACGCCCCGCGGCGCGGCGGGCGCGGTCGTGGAGGTGGTGCTCGTGCTCACGTCAGGTCGGTCACGTCCACGACCTCGCGCAGGAAGCCGCGCGCGCCCAGGAAGCGCGACAGGTGCTCGCGGTGCTCGCCGCAGGCCAGCCACGTCTTGCGGCGCTCGGGGGTGTGCAGGCTCGGGTTGTTCCACTGCAGGCCGAAGGCGGCACCGGCGGTGCACCCCTTCGCGCTGCACACCAGGTCGGACGGCGGCTCGTGACCGGGCTCACCGGCGCCGGCGTAGCGCCGGGTCGTGGGCCGGGGGAGCACCTCGGGAGCGCGCGGCGTGTCCACCGGCCCAGTCTCGCACCGCGCGGGCGCGGTGGACACCGTCGCCACGGCCCCGCGCGCGGCGGGTCTCAGGTGCCCGTGGGGCGCTGGGCCCACGGCGCGCGCCCGTCGTCACCGCGCCCGTCGTCACCGCGCGCGTCGCCGGCGTCACCACCGGTGCGCGCGTCGCCGGGTTCGCGAGGGCGCACCTCGGTGATGCGCGCCTCGATCGCCGGCAGGTCCAGCGGCCGCGGCGGGGTGATGTCGAAGGACTGCGGCCGCGGTCCGCGGCTCTCGCGGCCCGCGTTGGCCAGCACGACGGCCACGTAGGGGAGGACCACCGCGCCCGCCACGAACAGCCAGCGGGTCCAGTGGTCGAGGAAGACGAAGATCAGGAAGCACGCCGTGCGGATGAGCATCGAGACGACGTACTTGCGGTAGCGGACACCCAGGTCGTCCGTGAGCGAGGTGGGTGCTGCGGTGATGCGGTAGACGCCGTCACCGTGCCCGGTGCTCTCGGCGTGGTCCGCGGGGCGCCCTGTCGGGCGGGGGTGCGCAGGCACTTCACTACGGTACGTCGTACATCCCCGGTGCGCGCCCGGTGGAAGGGCCGGAGGTCCCGGTGTGACGCACGAGACGCCCGCCGGGCCGGCCGCCGCGCGCGATGCGTTAGCTTTCGTCCCCGTGCCCGACGCCGCTGACACCCCGCAGACCACCGACGCTCCGACGGGACGGCCCACGGCCACGGGCCGCAGCGTCCTGGTGACGGGCGGCAACCGCGGCATCGGCCTGGCCGTCGCGCGCGCCTTCGCCGCCGCGGGCGACCGCGTCGCCGTCACCACCCGTTCCGGCGAGGCCCCCGACGGCCTGCTGGGCGTGCGCGCCGACGTCACCGACCCCGCCTCCCTCGACGCGGCCTTCGCGGCCGTGGAGGAGGCCCACGGGCCGGTCGAGGTGCTCGTCGCCAACGCCGGTGCCACCCGCGACCAGCTGCTCATGCGGATGAGCGACGAGGAGTTCGACGCCGTCGTCGACACCAACCTCGCCGGCGCCTGGCGCTGCGCCCGCCGCGCCGTGCGCGGCATGGTCCGCGCCAAGCGGGGCCGCATCGTCTTCGTCTCCAGCGTCGTGGGCCTGTACGGCTCGCCCGGGCAGACCAACTACGCCGCCAGCAAGTCCGGCATGGTCGGGCTGGCCCGCTCCATCGCCCGCGAGCTGGGCGGGCGCGGCATCACCGCCAACGTCGTGGCCCCCGGCTTCATCGACACCGACATGACCCGCGCGCTGCCCGAGGCCACCGCCGCCGACTACAGGGGGCGCATCCCCGCCGGCACGTTCGGCAGCCCCGAGGACGTGGCCGCCGCCGTGCTGTTCCTGGCCGGCGCGGGGTACGTCAACGGTGCCGTGCTGCCCGTCGACGGCGGCCTCGGCATGGGCCACTGACCCGCGCGCACGACCGCACCTCGACCGCACCTCGACCGCACCACGCCCCACCCCCGACCCCGAGGAGACACCCATGGGCCTGCTGGACGGCAAGCGACTGCTCGTCACCGGCGTGCTGACCGACCGCTCGATCGCCTTCGGCGTCGCCCGGGTGGCCCAGGAGGAGGGCGCGCAGGTCGTGCTGTCCTCCTTCGGCCGGCAGATGAAGATCACCCAGACGATCGCCCGGCGCCTGCCGCAGCCCGCGCCCGTCGTCGAGCTCGACGTCACCAGCGACGAGGACCTCGCCGCGCTGCCCGACCGCGTGCGCGAGCACGTCGACGGGCTGGACGGCGTGCTGCACTCCATCGGCTTCGCCCCCCAGGACGCCCTGGGCGGCAACTTCCTGAAGACCGAGTGGTCCTCGGTGGCCACGGCGGTGCAGGTCTCCGCGTTCTCGCTGAAGTCCCTCAGCGTGGCCGCGCTGCCCCTGATGCAGGACGGCGGCAGCGTCGTGGGCCTGACCTTCGACGCCCGCGTCGCCTGGCCGGTCTACGACTGGATGGGCGTGGCCAAGGCCGCCTTCGAGTCCACCGCCCGCTACCTGGCGCGCGACCTGGGCCCGAAGGGCGTGCGCGTCAACGTCGTCTCCGCCGGCCCGCTGCGCACCACGGCCGCCACCTCGATCCCCGGGTTCGAGACCCTGGAGAGCACCTGGGGCGAGCGCTCCCCGCTGGGCTGGGACGTCACGGACACCGAGCCCCCGGCGCGCGCGGCGCTGGCGCTCATGTCCGACTGGTTCCCGGCCACGACGGGCGAGATGATCCACGTCGACGGCGGCTTCCACGCCATGGGGTCCTGAGACCGTGGGCGCACCGGCGGGCGGGCCCGACGGGCCGGGCGACGGCCGGCGCGGCTCCGGCGGCGGGCGGGGCGTGCGGCTGGCCCTGGTGATGATGGCCGTCATCCTCGCCTTCGCGTTCCTGGCCAGCTGGGCCGCCGGCCGCGGCTGACGCCCGTCGCAGCACGCCCGCACGACGCAGCGCGCACGGGCCGCACCCCGCCGGGGTGCGGCCC
>NZ_JBJLSH010000090.1:0-5026 GCF_050871905.1 Kineococcus haloalkalitolerans | reverse complement strand
CCACGTCCGAGCGGATCCCGCCCTCGTTGGGGATGGCCGAGTCCTCACCCACCCAGAAGCCGCCGTAGATGCAGCGGCCCAGGTGCTCGGCGAAGTGCCCGTACAGGTGCCGGCTGATCCTCGGGCCCGGCAGGTCCACGTCCAGCACGGTCTGCACCGCGCGGGCGGCGGCGGGGGAGCGGTCGCCGTCCCGGCTCGGCTCCGCGCGGGAGGTCGGGGTGACCGGCGCGGACGCGGTGGTCCGGTCTGCGGTGGCTCGGTCGTCGTCGGTGAGCACGCGGTCCTCGCAGGGTCGCAGGGGTGGTGAGCAGCGCCGCTCACCAGGGGGGAGCGGTGCGGGGTCAGGCGTCGGGTCGTCGCGCCGGCGAGGGCCACCTCCATCGGTGGACCGGGTCGCCCCGGCGCATATCGATATAGTGGGAGCGCTCCCCGGACCTGTCAAGGACTTCGCGACAACGGCCCGCGCGCCGCCCGGGGGCCCGGTCCGCCGCCCGGCGTCCGGCCGGCCCGTTGCGCGGTGCGAATCGTTTCGCCTACGGTGGCGGCGGCAGGGACGCCGCCACCCCGCGAACCCGCGGAGGTCGCCCGTCCGTGCGTCGGCGAGGAGGCGGGGAGCGCGTGGCGAGCGGTGCGGACGGGCTGGGCGGCGGGGTCGGGCGCGACGACGCGGAGCTGGAGCGGGTGCGGGCGGTGGCCTCCGCGGGGCCCTTCCGGCCCGAGTGGTCCTCCCTGCGCGGCTGCGAGGTCCCGCGCTGGTACGCCGACGCCAAGTTCGGGATCTTCATCCACTGGGGCGTGTACTCCGTCCCGGCCTTCGGCAACGAGTGGTACGCGCGCAACATGTACGTGCAGGGCAGGCCCGAGCACGAGCACCACCGCACCGTCCACGGCCCGCACTCGGAGTTCGGCTACAAGGACTTCGTCGAGCGCTTCGACGCCGCCCGCTTCGACCCCGACGAGTGGGCCGCGGTCTTCCGCCGGGCCGGGGCGCAGTTCGTCGTGCCGGTGGCCGAGCACCACGACGGCTTCGCCATGTACGACACCGACCGCTCGCGCTGGAAGTCCACGGCGATGGGCCCGCACCGCGACGTGCTCGGCGAGCTGGGCACGGCGGTGCGCCGCGCGGGCATGGTGCTGGGGGCGTCCTCGCACCGCGCCGAGCACTGGTGGTTCATGAACGGCGGCACCGCCTTCGACTCCGACGTGCGCGACCCCGCGTTCGCCGACTTCTACGGCCCGGCCATGCGCCAGGAGACCGCCCCGAACGAGGAGTTCCTCGAGGACTGGCTGCTGCGCACCGTCGAGGTGGTCGACCGGTACCGCCCGCAGGTGCTGTGGTTCGACTGGTGGATCGAGCAGCCGGCGTTCGAGCCCTACCTGCGGCTGCTGGCCGCCTACTACTACAACGAGGCCGCGCGCTGGGGCCGCGGGGTGGTCCTGAACCACAAGTGGGGCGCCTTCCCCGAGGGCAGCGCCGTCCTCGACGTCGAGCGCGGTGCCGTGCCCGGGATCCAGCCCCGCGTCTGGCAGAACGACACCTCGGTCGGGCGCACCTCGTGGTCGTGGGTCGAGGACCACCGCTACAAGAGCGTGGCCGAGCTGGTCACCGAGCTGGTCGACGTCGTGTCCAAGAACGGCGTGCTGCTGCTCAACGTCGGCCCGAAGGCCGACGGCACCATCGACCCGGCCGAGGTGGAGCTGCTCGCCGGGGTGGGGGACTGGCTGACTCTCAACGGCGAGGCCGTCTACGGCACCCGGCCCTGGGTGGTCGCCGGCGAGGGGCCGACCCGGCTGCCCTCGGGCTCCTTCGTCGACGCCGAGGCGCGCGAGTGGACCAGCGCCGACGTCCGGTTCACCACCCGCGAGAACGTCGACGAGAGCGGGACGCGGCTGTACGCGACGCTGCTGGACCGCCCGCGCGACGGGGTCGCGCGCATCCGCTCGTGGGGCCGCGACGCCGGGCTGGTCGAGGGGGAGCTGGAGGACGTCCGCGTCCTCGGGGTCCCCGGCCCCGCGACCGCGCGCCGCACGGGTGAGGCCCTGGAGGTCGACCTGCCGGCCGACCTCCCCGGCTCGGTCGGGGTCGTCGTCACGGCGCTGCTGCCGCCGCCGGCGCCGGCGCGGCGCACCGACGGGCTGATGTGACCGGTCCCGCGCCCCTCACGCGCTCAGCGCCGGCACCAGCTCCAGCAGGTGCGGCGCCACCGGCGAGCCGCGGTGGCCGCTGACGGCCGAGACGACCCACTCCGGGGCGTCCGCCGGCAGGGCCAGCGCGCGCAGCCGCGCCGCCTGCGGCTTGGCGGCCACGTGCCGGGGGACGACGGCCGTGCCCAGGCCGCGCCCGACGAGGTCGAGCAGCGTGTGCACGTCGCCGACGGAGAAGCGGACGCGACGGCGCACCCCGCGCGCGGCGAACGCGGCGTCGTTGAGGGGGCGCACGCCCCAGGCGGTGGAGAAGTCGACGGCGTCGGTGCCGTCCAGGTCGTCCCAGCCGACGGCGGTGCGGGCGGCCAACGGGTGCCGGGGGTGGCACAGCATGACCAGCGGCTCGCTGCCCAGGACCGTCTGCGGCAGCCCGCCGAGGTGGTCGGTCGTCGCCACGAACGCCACGTCCAGCTCCCCGGCGCGCAGCCGGTCCAGCAGGTCGTGCGAGCCGGCCTGGTCGAAGCGGACCTCCACCTGCGGGTGGCGGCGGTGGAAGCGCTCCAGCAGGCCCGACACGTCGACCAGGCCCAGGCACTGCTCGGCGCCCACCCGCAGGGTGCCGGACACCTGCCGGGTGGCGCGCACGACGGCGTCGCGGGCGGCGGCGGCCTGCTCCAGCAGGGAGCGGGCGTGCGGCAGCAGGGCCCGGCCGGCGTCGGTGGGCTCCACCCGCCGGGAGGTGCGGTCGAACAGGGGCGTGCCGAGCTCGTCCTCCAGGCTCCGGATCGCCGCGGACAGCCCCGACTGGGAGACGCCCGTGAGGGCGGCGGCGCGGGTGAACTGCCGCTCGTCGGCGAGGGTGACGACGTACTGCATCTGCCGCAGGTCCATCCATCGACTGTACTTCTGCCAGCGATGAGTCCCAGTCGTTGGACTTGTGAGACGGGTGTCCCTAGCGTCGACACCATGGAGCAGCGCAGCCTCGGCACCCGCACGGTCTCGGCCATCGGCCTCGGCGGGATGCCCATGTCCATCGAGGGCCGTCCCGACGAGGACCGCTCGATCGCCACGATCCACGCCGCGCTGGAGGCCGGCGTCACCCTCATCGACACCGCGGACGCCTACCACCGCGACGCCGGCGAGGTCGGCCACAACGAGGAGCTCATCGCCCGCGCCGTGCGCAGCTGGGGCGGGGACTCCTCGCAGGTGCTCATCGCCACCAAGGGCGGGCACCTGCGCCCCGGCGACGGGTCCTGGACGAAGAACGGCCGCCCCGAGTACCTGAAGGAGGCCGCGAAGGCCTCCGCGCAGCGGATGGGCGTGGAGGCGATCGGCCTCTACCAGTTCCACCGTCCCGACCCCGACGTCCCCTACGCCGAGTCCGTGGGCGCCCTGCGCGACCTGCTCGACGAGGGCGTCATCCAGATGGCCGGCATCTCCAACGCCGACGTCTCCCAGATCGACGAGGCCAACGAGGTCCTCGGCGGCCGCCTGGTCTCCGTGCAGAACCAGTTCTCCCCGGCGTTCCGCTCCAGCCAGGGCGAGCTGGAGCACTGCGCCCGCCTCGGCGTCGCGTTCCTGCCGTGGAGCCCGCTGGGCGGGATCTCCAACGCCGCCGAGCTGGGCAGCCGGCACGCCGCCTTCCAGCGCGTCGCCGACGAGCACGGCGTCAGCGTCCAGCAGGTCGCCCTGGCGTGGGAGCTGGCCCTGGCCCCCGTCGTCCTGCCGATCCCGGGGTCCTCGCGCCCGCAGAGCATCACCGACTCCGCCCGCGCGGCCGAGCTGCGCCTGAGCGCGGACGAGGTCGCCGCCCTGTCGGAGGCGTGAGCGTGCGCACCGTCCCCCTGGGCACCACCGGCCTGCAGGTGCCCAACGTCGTCCTCGGGCTCATGCGGATCGTCGACATGAGCGACGAGCAGGTCCGCGAGCTGTGGGCCACCGCCCGCGACGCCGGCATCACGTTCGTCGACCACGCCGACGTCTACGGCCGCGACCTGCACGCCTGCGAGCGGCGCTGGCGCGACGCGGTCCCGATGACGTCGTCCGAGCGCGACGCCGTGACGGTCCAGACCAAGTGCGGCATCGTCCCCGACGGCCCCTACTTCGACTTCTCGTACGAGCACATCGTCGAGTCGGTCGACGGGTCGCTGGAGGCGCTGGGCACCGACCGGATCGACGTCCTGCTGCTGCACCGCCCCGACGCCCTCGTCGAGCCCGACGAGGTGGCCCGCGCCTTCGATGAGCTCGAGGCCGCGGGCAAGGTGCGCGCGTTCGGGGTGTCCAACCACACCCCCGGGCAGATCGAGCTGCTCAAGCGCTCCGTGCGCCAGCCGCTCGTGGCCAACCAGCTGCAGCTGTCGATCACGCACGCGTCGCTGGTGGCGCAGGGCGTCGCCTCGAACATGCAGGCCCTGGACCAGTCGGTCTCGCGCGACAACGGGACCCTGGACCACTGCCGCCTGCACGACATCACCGTGCAGGCGTGGTCGCCGTTCCAGGCCGGGTTCTTCACCGGGGTGTTCCTCGACAACCCGGAGTACCCCGAGCTCAACGCGGTGATCACCCGGCTCGCGGAGCAGTACTCCGTGCCGCCGCTGGCGGTCGCCACCGCGTGGATCACCCGGCACCCCGCCGGGATGCAGGTCGTGCTCGGCACGACGAACCCCGAGCGGGTGGCCGCCGCCGCGCAGGGCTCGGACCTGCCGCTGACCCGCGCGGAGTGGTACGAGCTGTTCCGGGCCGCCGGCTGGACGGTCCCCTGACCCTCCGGTCCACCACCGCGGGGGGGGGGGGGGGGGGGGGGGGGGGGGGGGGGGGGGGGGGGGGGGGGGGGGGGGCGCGGGCGGGGGGCGGGGGGGGGGGCCGCCCTCCGCCCGCGGCC
>NZ_JBJLSH010000089.1:0-5079 GCF_050871905.1 Kineococcus haloalkalitolerans | reverse complement strand
CCACGTCCGAGCGGATCCCGCCCTCGTTGGGGATGGCCGAGTCCTCACCCACCCAGAAGCCGCCGTAGATGCAGCGGCCCAGGTGCTCGGCGAAGTGCCCGTACAGGTGCCGGCTGATCCTCGGGCCGCGCACGTCGAGGTCGACGACGGCGCTGACGCGGGCGGAGGACTGCGCGGCGGCGGGGGTGGTGGTGGACACGGGTTCTCCTCGTCGGTGGTGGTGCGTCGTCAGCGAGCGCACCACCGTGTGCATCGTTGCAACGCGAGGTCGAGCCTCACGCGGGCGGACGGCCTTGTCAACACCCCCGGGCACCTCGGGCAGCACGTCGACCGGTGTCTCAGCGCCACAGCGGCTGGCGGACCCCGAGCGACCGGTTCAGGGCGACCCCCAGGGCGGTCACCAGCACGACGCCCGCCACGACGCTCAGCAACTCGGTGGCCGAGGTGAGCAGGCCGAGGCTGACGACGAGCGTCGTCGCCCCCGCGGGCGGGTGCGGGGCGGCGAGCAGCTTCAGCACCAGGGCGGTCAGGGCCACGGACAGGCCCGCTGCCACCAGGCGCGCACCGCTGACACCCTCGGTCGTGACCGGCGGGTGCTCCTGCAGGCCGAAGACGACCAGGCAGGCGGCGCCGGCCAGGACCGCCACGACGTGCCCGACGAGGGTGTTGCGGGGTGCGGAGGCCGGCTGGCGCGGGGACTCGAAGAACAGCACGACGGTGGGCCCCAGGCTCGGGAACAGCAGCGGCTGGCGCAGCAGCAGCGCGGCCAGGCCGGCCGCGCACACCACCACCAGGCACAGGGCGAACCCGTACGCGCCCGCACCCGCGCGCCCCGCGCGCCGCTCGGCCGCCTCCAGCAGCCCACCGGGGCCCCGCCCGTCCCCGTCACCACCGCTCACGTCGAACCGCCGGCGGCGATGAGCGCCTGGGGCGCCGCCTGCTTCAGGCGGGTGAGCAGCCACACCAGCTGCCGCCGGGTGTCCTCCTCGCACGAGCGGACGACGCCCAGGAGCTCGCGGTCGCGGACCCCCTGGGCCGCCTGGCCCAGCACGGTCCAGGTGACGTCGACGAACGAGGCCAGGACGTACAGGTCCTGCAGGTCGCGCAGCAGCCCGACCCCGCCGCTGCGCACCCCCGGCAGCCCCTGCGCGTGCAGGCGCTCGGGCTCGTCGTCGGGACGCTCCCCGTAGCGCTCGGCCACCGGCGCCAGCCGCTCCACGTGCGCGTCGCACCACCCGGCGAGGCGGTGGCAGTCGACGACGACGTCCGGTTCGGCGGCGTGCCCCTCGGCCACCTGGCGGTAGGAGTCGGCCAGCGTGGCGCTGGCGGTGTGCTGCAGGCCCACGTAGATCGGCAGGTGCACGGTGTCAGCTCCCCGAGGTCGAGGCGGACGCGCCGCGCGGGCCCGGGGCCGGCGGCGGGGGCGGGGCGGCGTCGAACCGCTCGCTGGTCGCCGCGTCCGGCCCGCCGGTGGTCGGCGGGACCGACCCCGGGTCGGCGGGGGCGGACGCGGTGGTGGTGGGCGCGGGCGCCGGCCCCTCCCCCGGCCCGGCGCGCACGACGCGCACGGCCGCGACCTTGAGCACCGGCTGCTTGGAGACGGGGTCCCACTCGGTCATCGTCATCTCGTTGGCGGCGCGCGGGCGCCCGGGCGGTGAGCCGTCACCGGGGACGTCACCGGGGACGTCGAACCAGCCGAAGTGGAACGGCACGAACACCACCCCGTCGCGCCCGCGCCCGATCCGGGCCGGGACGACGACGTGCCCGCGCGGCGACTCCACCCGCACGAGGTCGCCCTCGGCCACGCCGAGGCGATCCGCGTCGGCCACCGACAGCTCCGCCCAGGCGTCCGGGGCCGCCCGCTGCAGCTGCCGTGAGCGCCGCGTCTTGGTGCGGGTGTGGAAGTGGTAGACGGTCCGCCCGGTGGTGAGGACGAACGGGAACTCCTCCGACGGCGTCTCCGGCGGCGGGGAGAAGGCCGCGGCCTTGAGCAGCGCCCGCCCGGCGGGCTCCATCGCCCGGTAGGTCCGCTCGTCGAGCGAGCCGCCGGTGACCAGGTCGTGCCCGTACGACTCGCACACGTCGGGGTCGGTCGGGAACACCCCGTCGGCGTACAGCCGGTCGGTGCCCTCCGGCGCGTCGGCGTTCACCGGCCAGGGCACGCCGCTGCCGCCGCGCAGCTGCTCGTAGCTCAGGCCCGTGTAGTCGCACGGCCGGCCCCGGGTGCACTCCTTCCACGCCTCGAACACCTGCTCCGGCGTCGTCCAGGGGACCAGCGGGTCCCCGTCGCGGTCGCGGAGGTCCATGCGCCGCGCGTAGTCCAGGAACACGTCGAGGTCGCTGCGCGCCTCCCCCGGCGGGTCGACGGCCTTCTCCGACAGGTGGACGGTGCGGTTGACGTTGGTGAACGTCCCCTGCTTCTCCCCCCACAGCGCCGCGGGCAGCACCACGTCGGCGTACCGGGCGGTCTCGGTGAGGAAACCGTCCTGGACGACGACGAACAGGTCCTCGCGCTCCAGGATCGAGCGGATCCGCCCCAGCTCCGGCAGCGACACGGCCGGGTTCGTCCCGGAGATCCACAGGAACCGCACGGACCCCTGCTCGCAGTACCGCCAGATCTGCATCGCGTGGGTCGGCGGGGACCAGTGCGGGACGACCAGCGGGTCGACGTTCCACAGCTCGGCGAGCTGGCGCACGTGCTCGGGGTTGTCCCAGTTGCGGAAGCCCGGCAGGTCGCCGTCGGCGCCGCACTCGCGGGTGTTCTGCGCCGTGGGCTGGCCGTTCATCTGCAGCACCCCGCAGCCGGGCCGCCCGAGCAGGCCGCGCAGCAGGTGCAGGTTGTTCACCTGGCAGGAGGCGGCGGTGGCCTGGTGGGACTGGTAGAAGCCCTGCAGCACCGTGGACAGGACCCGCTGGGAGGTGCCGAACACCTCCGCGGCCCGGCGCACGTCCCGCGCGGGCACGTCGCACACCTCCGCGACCCGTTCCGGCGTCCACGGCTCGACGGTGGCCACGAGGTCGTCGAGGCCGAGGGTGTGCCGGCGCACGTACTCCTCGTCGACCCAGCCGTTGGCGACGACCTCGCGGACCAGGCCGTTCATCAGCGCCTGGTTGGTGCCGGGGACGGGGGCCAGGTGCACGCCGCCGGTGGCGGTGGCGGCCTCGGCGACCTTCGTGGTGCGCGGGTCCACGGCCACGACCACGGGCGGGTCGGCGCCGTGCACGCGGTCCAGGACCCGCGCCCACAGCACGGTCTGCGTCTCGGCCATGTTGTGCCCGTACAGGAACACCGCGTCGGCGTGCTCGATGTCGGAGTAGCTGCCCGGCTGCCCGTCGGAGCCGAAGCTCTCCTTCAGCGCGGCCGCGGCCGTCGCCGTGCACAGGCGCGTGTTGCCGTCCATGTGCGGGGTGCCGAGCCCGGCCTTGCCGACGACGGCCAGCGCGTAGTACTCCTCCAGGAACAGCTGTCCGCTGGTGTAGAAGGCGTGGCTGAGCGCCCCCGCGTCAGTGGCCAGCAGTTCGCGCGAGCGCCGCACGACGCGGTCCATCGCGGTGTCCCAGTCGGTCTCGACGAGGGCGCCGGACCCGTCGCGCACCAGGGGACGGGTCAGGCGGTCGGTGCGGTTCCACTGCCAGGAGCCGTACAGGCCCTTGGGGCCCAGCCGGCCGTGGTTGACCACGTCGGCGGCCCGGCCCCGCACCCCCACCATCCGACCGTCCTTGACGGCGATGTCGCACCCGCAGCCGTTGCTGCACAGCACGCACGCGGACTGCACCCAGCGGTCCACACCGGACTCGTCGAGGCCGGCGTCGAGGTGGGAGTCGACGCGCACGGGCCACGGCGTGCCCCGCGGGTGCGGGGTGCGGGTGCCCCAGACGTCGGCGATCCGGTCGGTCCACTCGGTCACGCTGGCTCCCTCGGACGCTCGTCGCCCCGGCCCGCGCGGGCCGGTGCCACGGGCCGGCCGGGTGCTCCACCGGGCTCCGTCGGGGGGAGCATGCTCCTGTGCACGGGTCCGCGCCAGGCGGGCGCCGGTGGTGCGGGAACATCCCGGCTCCGTGCGATGCTCCTCCCCCACGGACGGGGGCCACCCCGGGGAGCGGAGGAGCAGGCGGTGCGCCGCACGCTGATGAACGGCAAGGTCCACCGGGCGACGGTCACGCAGGCGGACCTGCACTACGTCGGCTCGATCACCCTGGACGCGGACCTGTGCCGGGCCGCCGACCTCGTCGAGGGCGAGAAGGTGCAGGTCGTCGACGTGACGAACGGCGCACGCCTGGAGACGTACGTCATCGTCGGCGAGGCCGGCACCGGGCAGGTGAAGGTCAACGGCGCCGCGGCCCACCTCGTGCACCCCGGCGACGTGGTCATCGTCATCTCCTACGTGGAGGTCGAGGAGTCCGAGCGCGCCGCCCACCGCCCGCACGTCGTCCACGTCGACGGGCGCAACCGGATCGTCGCGCTGGGCAGCGACCCGGCCGAGCCCGTCCCGGGCGCGAGCGACCAGGTCTCCTCGCGGGGCGAGCCGGTCCTCGGCTGAGGGGCGCCGGCCGCCCCGAGCACGCGCACCCCGGCGCTCGCCTCGATCGTCCTCGCCCCGCGCACGCGCACCCGGACGCGCACGCACCACGTCCCGCGCACCGGCCGGCCGTCCACCGCGTCGCGCTCGCCGTCCCCACCGGCCCCCGCGGCGGGGACCGCGAGCACGACGCGCTGGACGAGGCCCTCACCGGGCGCGAGGCGGCCCACGGGGTGGAGGGCGCGCACCGCCGCGACGTCCAGGCGCCGCCACGCGCGGGCGCCGCGCTCCCACCGCGCCCGGCGCTCGGGCACGACCCGGCGGACCAGCGCCACCTCACCGCTGGTGACCACCGCGCCCCGCCGCGCGCGGACGTGGACGACCGCTCCCACCATCCCCCCGGCCCGGACCTCGCCGTCCTCGACGCGGACGACCACGGACACCGCGCTCCGGCGCCGCACGCGCACCCCGCCACCTCCTCCCGGGGGGGCCCCCGCCGGCCCCCCCCCCCCCGGGCAACAACCCGGACCCCCCCCGGCAGGGCGGGGGTTTCCGGGCG
>NZ_JBJLSH010000088.1:0-5367 GCF_050871905.1 Kineococcus haloalkalitolerans | reverse complement strand
CCCCCGGCCGCCGGCGGCCCCCGCCCCCGGCCCCCCCCCCCGCCGGGGGGGGGGGCGCCCCCCGCCCCACGTCCGCGCCGGTCGTCGCGCGCGGGCGCCCGACCCGGTCGCGGCGCCGTCGGCGCGGCGCGCCCGGCGCACCGGACGGTCCTGGCCCGCCCGGGCTCGCCCCGGGGCACCTGGTGGACCGGGGGTGCCCCACGCGCCGGCCCCGGACCCGTCCAGGGACCGTTGGCGATCAGCGGAGCCGGAGCTGTCCAGCTCTTAGGCTATAGTATTTGAAAATCCACCGACGGTGCGCGCGACCACCCGCCCGTCGGCCCCCAGCAGCAGCCCGCGGCCTCCGTGAGGACGCCGAGGCGGGACGCGGCCGCCCCGGGGCACCGGGTCCCGGACGGCGAGAGCCCCGCCGGCGCGTCGCCGGCGGGGCTCTCGAGACGGGGCTCCCCCGTGGTGCGGGGAGGAGCTCAGAGGGGCAGCGCCACCCGCAGGAACGGGTCGACGGCCACCGCGACCGACAGCAGCGTCAGGTACGTGATCGAGCCGTGGAAGACGCCCATCGGGCCGATGCGGCGCAGCTGCTCGGCCGTACCGGCGTCGCGGCCGCCGGTCTCGCGCTCGAAGCGGCGCGCGCGGGCGTGCAGGGCCAGGGTCTGGGCGAGGAAGCCGCCGCCGAGCACCAGCGCGGCCAGGCCGTAGACCAGGCCGGCGCCGCCCACGGGCACCAGCAGCAGCGAGCACAGCACCATCGCCACCGTGTAGGCGACCACCTGCCGCGTCACCGTCGTGGGGCGCGCGACCACGGGCAGCATGGGCACGCCCGCGTTGGCGTAGTCCTCGCGGTAGCGCACCGACAGCGGCCAGTAGTGCGGCGGCGTCCACAGGAAGATGACGCCGAAGAGCACGAACGGCGCCCAGTCCAGCCGGCCGGTCACCGCGGTCCACCCGATGAGCACCTGCATGCAGCCGGCGACGCCGCCCCACACGATGTTCTGCGAGGTGCGGCGCTTCAGCAGCAGCGTGTAGCCCACGACGTACAGGACGATCGCGGCGACCGCGAGCGCGGCCGACAGCGCGTTGACGAACGTCAGGAACAGGGCCACCGACCCGGCACCGAGCGCCGCGGCGAAGACGAGCGCCTGGCGCGGGGTGACCTCACCGGTGACCAGCGGCCGCTTCGCGGTGCGCTTCATCAACGCGTCGATGTCGCGGTCGAAGTAGCAGTTGAGGGTGTTCGCGCAGCCGGCCGCCAGCGCACCACCGACGAACGTGGCGGCCACCAGGCCCAGCGGCGGCAGCCCGCCGGCGGCGAACACCATCACCGGGACGGTGGTGATGAGCAGCAGCTCGATGATGCGCGGTTTGGTCAGCGCGACGTACGCCCGCGCGCGCGGGAAGCGGGAGGGACGACGGCGTCCGCGCCGGCGGCCCAGCGAGAGCCGCGAGTGCGCGGAGGCGTCCGAGGGACGCGGGTCGACGACAGTCACAGTGTCCTCAGGGCGAGGCGACGGCGGGCGCCTCGATGCTACGCCGCTGCTACGCGATGTCGTTGACCGGCTCGCGCCACGGCCCGCTGCGCGCCACCCGCGAGCCCCGCGCGGAGCGCCGGCGGACCCGCCGCGGGCCCCGGGACACCGCGGGGCGGCGCCGGGACGGCGGACGAGTAGGCTCGGCTCCGCGGTGATCCGTGCGTGCCGCGCGTGCGGCGGGTCGCAGCGAGTGACACAGCCGAGCACGCACCCCGACGACGCGCCCGCGCCGGCACCGGCACCACGGGTGCCGCACCCCGGCAGGGGCGCGGCGGCCGGGCCGGGCCGGCCGGTCGCCAGGGACGTCAGACGAGAGCGGACCACGACCGGTCCCCGCCCCGAGCCCGCGGGCGGCGGCGGTGGCTGGTTCGCACGGGAGGAGACACGTGAGCCAGCAGAGCCTCGAGTGGAGCGACCTGGACGCCCGGACGGTCGACACCGTCCGCGTGCTCGCCATGGACGCGGTGCAGCGGGCCGGCAACGGCCACCCGGGCACGGCGATGAGCCTGGCGCCCGTGGCGCACCTGCTGTTCCAGAAGATGATCCAGCACGACCCCAGCGACCCGGACTGGGTCGGCCGCGACCGGTTCGTGCTCTCCTGCGGGCACTCCAGCCTCACGCTCTACATCCAGCTGTACCTGGCCGGGTACGGCCTGGAGCTGGACGACCTCAAGGCGCTGCGCAAGTGGGGCTCCAAGACGCCGGGCCACCCCGAGCACGGCCACACCGCCGGCGTGGAGATGACGACCGGCCCGCTGGGCCAGGGCATCTCCTCCGCGGTCGGCATGGCGATGGCCGCCCGCCGCGAGCGGGGCCTGTTCGACCCGGACGCCGCCCCCGGCACCAGCCCGTTCGACCACACCATCTGGGTGCTGGCCTCCGACGGCGACATCCAGGAGGGCGTCTCCAGCGAGGCCTCCGCCATCGCGGGCGTGCAGGAGCTGGGCAACCTGGTCGTCGTGTACGACGCCAACCACATCTCCATCGAGGACGACACGGCGATCGCGCTGGCCGAGGACACCGGCAAGCGGTACGAGGCCTACGGCTGGCACGTGCAGACGCTGGACTGGACCAACGGCGGCGAGGGGCCCTACACCGAGGACGTGCAGGGCCTGCACGCCGCGCTGGAGGCCGCGAAGGCCGAGACGGGCAAGCCGTCCATCGTCATCCTGCGCACCACCATCGCCTGGCCGGCGCCGAACCTGCAGAACACCGGCAAGTCGCACGGCTCCGCCCTGGGCGAGGACGAGGTCCGCGCCACCAAGCAGGTCATGGGCTTCGACCCCGAGCGCGCCTTCCAGGTCGACGACGACGTGCTCGCCCACGCCCGCCAGGCCCGCGAGCGCGGCCGCGCCGCCCACGAGGCGTGGCAGGCCCGCTTCGAGGAGTGGCGGGGGGGCGCCGGTGAGCGCGCCGCGCTGTTCGAGCGCATGTCCACCCGCTCGCTGCCCGAGGGCTGGACGTCGGCGCTGCCGGAGTTCGAGGCCGGCAAGGCCGTGGCCACCCGCAAGGCCTCCGGCGAGGTCCTCAACGCGCTGGCCTCCACGCTGCCGGAGCTGTGGGGCGGCTCGGCCGACCTCGCCGAGTCGAACCTGACCTCGATGAAGGGCGAGCCGTCCTTCCTGCCCGAGAGCCGCACCACGAAGACCTGGGACGGGAACCCCTACGGGCGCACCCTGCACTTCGGCATCCGCGAGCACGCGATGGGCTCGATCCTCAACGGCATCGCGCTGCACGGCGGCACCCGTCCCTACGGCGGCACGTTCCTCGTCTTCAGCGACTACATGCGCCCGGCCGTGCGGCTGGCCTCGATCATGCGCCTGCCGGTGACGTTCGTGTGGACGCACGACTCCATCGGCCTGGGCGAGGACGGCCCCACGCACCAGCCGGTCGAGCACCTGGCCTCGCTGCGCGCCATCCCGGGCCTGGACGTCGTCCGCCCGGCCGACGCCAACGAGACCGCGTGGGCGTGGCGCACGATCCTGGAGACGACCGACCGCCCGGCGGGCATCGCGCTCTCGCGCCAGAACCTGCCGACGTTCGACCGCTCCCAGCCGCGCTGGGGCGCGGCCGAGGGCGTCGCCAAGGGCGGGTACGTGCTGGTGGAGGCCTCGGCCGCCACGCCGCAGGTCATCCTCATCGGCACCGGCTCCGAGGTGCAGATCGCCGTGGCCGCCGCGGAGAAGCTCGAGGAGCAGGGCGTGCCCACCCGCGTGGTCTCGCTGCCGTGCCGCGAGTGGTTCGACGCCCAGCCGCAGTCGTACCGCGACACCGTCCTGCTGCCGCAGGTCAAGGCGCGCGTGTCCGTCGAGGCGGGCATCGCGCAGGGCTGGCACGACCTGGTCGGTGACGCCGGCCGCACCGTGAGCATCGAGCACTTCGGCGCCTCGGCGGACTACCAGGACCTGTACCGGGAGTTCGGCCTGACGGACGAGGTCGTCGTGACCGCCGCGAAGGAGAGCCTCGCGGGCCTGTCCTGAGGCCCGTGCGGGGGCGGGCGCCGCGACGGGCCCGCCCCCGCCACCCCGGCGCAGCGCGCCGGTGCACGCTCCGGGTGCCGTCCGCCGGCACCCGCCCGGACGAACGACGGAGGAGAACCCATGACCAACCTCGACGACCTGCAGCAGCACGGCGTGTCCGTGTGGCTGGACGACCTGTCGCGCGAGCTGACCGACTCCGGTGAGCTGCAGCGCCTGGTGGACGCCGGCGTGCTCGGCGTGACGTCGAACCCGACGATCTTCGCCAGCGCGCTGGCCAAGGGCGACGCCTACACCGAGCAGGTGCGCGAGCTGGTGCGCGCCGGCGCGGACACCGAGGAGGCGGTCTTCCAGATCACCACCGAGGACGTGCGCCGCGCCTGCGACGTGCTCAAGCCGGTCTACGACCGCACCGAGGGCCTGGACGGCCGCGTCTCCCTCGAGGTCGACCCCCGCATGGCGCGCGACACCGTCGCCACCGAGACCTCGGCCCGCCAGCTGTGGCAGGCCGTGGACCGCGAGAACCTCTACATCAAGATCCCCGCGACGGTGGAGGGCCTGCCGGCCATCAGCACCGCGCTGTCCGAGGGCATCAGCGTCAACGTCACGCTGATCTTCTCCCTGGACCGCTACCGCGCCGTCATGCAGGCGTTCCTCACCGGCCTGGAGCAGGCCCGGCAGAACGGGCACGACCTCTCCCGCATCGCCAGCGTCGCCTCCTTCTTCGTCTCCCGCGTGGACAGCGAGGTCGACAAGCGCCTCGACGCGCTGGACACCGACGAGGCCCGCTCGCTGCGCAGCAAGGCCGGCCTGGCCAACGCCCGGCTGGCCTACCAGGCCTACGAGGAGGTCTTCGCGACCCCGCGCTGGCAGGTGCTCGCCGAGGCTGGCGCCCGCCCGCAGCGGCCGCTGTGGGCCTCCACGGGCGTCAAGGACCCGAACCTGCCCGACACGCTGTACGTGACGGAGCTCGTCGCCCCGGGCACCGTGAACACCATGCCCGGCAAGACCCTGGACGCCACGATCGACCACGCCGAGGTCTCCGGCGACACCGTCCGCGGCCGCTACGGCGAGGCGCAGCAGGTCCTGGACGCCCTGGAGCGCCTGGGCGTCAGCTACACGGAGGTCACCGACCTCCTGGAGCGCGAGGGCGTCGACAAGTTCGAGAAGAGCTGGGGCGAGCTGCTGCAGACGGTGACCGACGAGCTGGAGCGCGTGCGCACCCAGCTCGACTCCGAGTGAGGTCCCCGGGCCAGTGAGCCCACGCCGCCGCCGGGGCCGGGCCCGGCGGCGGCCCCCCCCCCCGCCGGGGTGCCGGGCGGCTGTACCTCCCGCGGCCCCCCGGCGGGCCACACCACCAC
>NZ_JBJLSH010000087.1:0-5707 GCF_050871905.1 Kineococcus haloalkalitolerans | reverse complement strand
GCGGCCGGGGGGGGCGGGGTGGGCGTCGAGGCCCGCCGGCGCCGCGTCGAGGAGGCCGAGGAGGCGGGCGGGGGGCCGCCCCCGCCCGCCCAGCCCCCCCCGCCCCGGGTCGTCGTGGAGGCACTGGCGGACGAGCGGGTGCTGCTGGCCGGGGAGGTCCTGCCCGCCGGGGCCCGGGAGGTCACGGCGACCGGCGAGCTGGAGGTGGCCGTCGAGGGCCTCGTGCGCGTGCGGGTGGTGCCCGGCGGCGGGGCGCGCGACCTGGCCGAGGCGGTCGCCGGCGCCCAGCGCGAGCTGCGCGCCGTCCTGGCCGAGGCGGGCGTGGACGACGCGGCCGGGGCCCGCGGGGCGGCGGCCGAGCGCCGCGCGGCCGAGGGCGCCCTGGCCCTGGCCCGGCAGCGGCACGCCGCGGTCGGGGACGTGGCGCAGGACCGCGCCGAGCACGAGCGCCTGCTCGCGGCGCGCGCGAGCGCCGACGAGGGCGGGGACGAGGGCGGGGACGAGGGCAGGACCGCACCCGGGGACGTGGGCGCGGCCCGCGAGGCCGAGCGGGCGGCGCGCGCGGCCGAGGAGGAGGCCCGGGGGCGGCTGGAGGGCGCCCGGGCGGCGGTGGCCGAGGCCCGCGCCCGCCTGGAGGGCCTGGCGGCCGGGGTGCGCGGGGGCGACGCGACCCTGCGGGTGGTCGCCGAGGAGGCCGAGCGCGCCGCCGGGCAGCTGGCCCGGGACCGCGCCGGCGCCCCGGACGAGGTGCTGGAGGGCGCGGCCGCGGCGGCCGCGGCGGCCCTGGAGGAGGCGCGGGCGCAGCTGTCCGGCGCCCGCGCCGAGCTGGACGCCCGCGAGCGCGGCGCCGCCGACACCCTCCTGGCGCACGCCGAGGCCGTCCTGGCCCGCGCCGACGAGGACCTGCGCCGCACCGAGGCGGACCTGGCGACGCTGACGGTGCGCCTGGAGCTCGTCGGGCGGGAGGGCCGGCAGGCGGCGCTGGACACCGCCGAGAGCGCCGTGGAGGCGCTGGCCGCCGAGCACGCGGCGCTGGCGCGGCGGGCGGCCGCGGCGGACCTGCTGCACGAGGTCCTCGCGCGGCACCGCGCGGCCGCGCGGCGCCGCTACGTCGCCCCGTTCCGCGACAAGCTGCGGGCGCTGGGGCGGCTGGTCTTCGGCGACACCTTCGACGTCGAGCTGGACGACGACCTGCGGGTGGCCTCGCGCGAGCTGCACGGGCGCACGGTGCGCTGGGAGCAGCTGTCCACCGGCGCGCGCGAGCAGCTGGCGGTCCTGGTCCGTCTGGCGTGCGCGAGCCTGGTCTCGCCCGAGGACGGCGTGCCGGTGGTGCTGGACGACGCGCTGGGCCACTCCGACCCGGAGCGGCTGCGGCGGCTGGGCGCGGTGCTGGGGCTGGTCGCCCCGCCCGCGCAGGTGCTCGTCATGGCCCCCGGGCCGGGCGTGCACTCCTCGGTGCCGACGGCGACGGTGGTGCGCCTGTCGCCCTGAAGGGCTCGCCGGCGGGTCCTCAGACGAAGCGCCGCCGCCGCAGCCACAGCAGCGCCGCCCACGCCGGCGGCACCCGCACCCAGAAGGTGAGGAAGCGGTGCAGCAGCGCCGCGGACAGGGCCGCGGCGGGGGCGACGCCGACGGCGACGAGCCCGGCGGTCAGCGCGGCCTCGGAGGCGCCGACCCCGCCGGGCACCGGCACGGCGACGGTCACGGCCGAGGAGCCGACGACGACGAGCACCAGGAGCAGCAGCGGCGGGGAGGCCTCGCCCGCGGCGCGCACGGCGCAGCTCAGGGTCGCGGCGAACCCGACGGGGACGGCGACGTGCCCGGCCAGGGCGAGCAGGAGCCGGGCCGGGGAGGTCAGCACGCGCCGCATCCGCGGCCACAGCTCCCGCAGCGGCGCGACGACCCGCGCGCCGACGACCTCGCGCGCCCGGCGGGAGGCGCGCAGCACGCCGGCGAGCGCGGCGGCGGCGAGCACGACGACCAGCAGCGCCGGCCAGGGCACCTCGGCGGGGGCCAGGGCGCGCCCGGCCGTCACGAGCCCGCCGAGCACGAGGGCGCCGCTGACGAGCGCCGAGGTGCTCTGCACGACGCCGATGGTGGCGACGGCCGCGGCCACCGCCATCCCCCGCTGCTGCAGGTAGCGCACGGTGAGGGCGACCCCGCCGGTGCTGGAGGGGGTGAGCAGGTTGGCGAAGCTGGTGGCCAGCCACACCAGCGTCGTCCAGCCGACGGGCAGGCGCACGGGCGTCAGCGCCGTCATCGAGGCGACGTTGCCGGCGATCGGCACCACCGAGGCGAGGGCAGCGGCGGCCACCCAGCGGGGGTCGGCCTCGCGCAGCCGCCGCGCCAGGTCGGCGCCGTCGACGGTGCGGGCCAGGACGACGACGGCCGCGACGGTGACGGCGAGGAGCAGCAGGCGCCCGGCGGCCGTGGCCAGGCGGCGGCGCGTCACCGGGTGCGGGCGGGTGGTGCGGGCGGGACCGGGCGGGCGGGGCGCGCCGTCACGGCAGGCGCAGCTGCGGCAGCTGCAGCAGCATCCACGGGCTGAACGGGCGCGGGTCGCGGGCGACCTGCGCGCGCAGCTCGTCGACGTCGACCCAGCGCCAGTCGCCGACCTCCAGCGGGGAGGGCGCCAGCGGCGAGCCGGGGTCGGCCAGGGCGGCGGTGAAGACGGGGCACACCTCGTTCTCCACCGTCCCGTCGGCCATGACGGCGCGGTAGCGGAAGTCGGGCAGGGCGGCGGCCACGCCGGTGACGTCGGCGCCCAGCTCGTCCCCGGCGCGGCGCAGCACCGCCTCGGCGGGGCTCTCCCCGGGGCCGGGGTGGCCGCAGAAGGAGTTCGTCCACACCCCGGGCCAGGTCTTCTTGGCGTCGGCGCGCCGGGTGAGCAGCGTGCGGCCGGCCCCGTCGAGCACCCAGCAGGAGAACGCCAGGTGCAGGGGGGTGTCGGCGTGGTGGACCTCCGCCTTGGGGGCGGTGCCGCACGGCGTGCCGTCCTCGGCGAGGAGGACGACGAGCTCGGCGGCGGCGGTGCCCGCCACGTCGGTGGTCCCGGTGGTCGCGCTCACCGGGGCACCGTACGTGGCGCGGCGCCGTCCGCGCGAGGAGGCGCTCAGGCGGGGACCGGCTCGGTGGCCGTGCGCACGGCCTCGTCCAGCTCGGCGCCCAGCTGCAGGTCCTCGCCGTCGACGAGGCGCTGCTCGAGCTCGCGCACGCGGGGGACGACGAGCTCGCCCCACGCCTCGACGTCCTCGCGCACGTGCAGGAACCCCAGCAGGAGCAGGTCGACGCCGACGAGGCGGTAGGCCAGGACGCGGCGGGCGACCTCGTCGGGGGTGCCGACGAGGCCGGTGCGGAAGCCGTCGTTGTACTGCACGAGGTCGCGGAACTCGCTGTCCGCCCACATGCCCTTGCGGTCCCGCGTGGCGTTGCCGGCCTCCTGCACGGCGGCGCGGAAGCCCTCCACCTTGGTGGCGTCGGCCTTGTCGACGATCTCCTCCAGGACGGCGACGGCCTCCTCGCGGGTGTCGCGGACGACGGCGAAGCCGTTGAGCCCGAAGCGGATCGAGCGGCCGGCCAGGGCCGCCTGCGCCCGCACGTCGCGCACCTGCTCCGCGGCGCCGGCGACGGACTTGCCGTTCATGAAGTACCAGTCGCTGACCCGCCCGGCCATGGCCTGCGCGGCGGTGGAGTTGCCGCCCTGGAACAGCTCCGGCTGCACGGCCGGCTGCGGGCGGAAGGTGATGTCGCGGGCGGAGAAGTAGTCCCCCTGCTGCGAGTAGCCGTCCTGCGACCACACCCCGCGCAGCAGGCGGATGAACTCCTCGGACTGCCGGTAGCGCTCGTCGTGCTCGGGCCAGTCGACGCCGAGCTGCACGGCCTCGTCCTTGAACCAGCCGGAGACGACGTTCAGGGCCAGACGGCCGCCGGTGAGGTCCTGGGCGGTGGCGGCGAACTTGGCGAGCACGCCGGGGTGCCAGAAGTACGGGTGCACGGCCGCGATGACCTTCAGCCGCTGGGTGGCCAGCAGCAGCGCCAGGGAGAAGGAGGTGGATTCGTGCTGGGCGTCGGCGCCGTAGGAGGCGAGGTAGCGCACCTGGGTGAGGGCGTACTCGAACCCGGCGCGCTCGGCGGCGCGGGCGACCTCGACGTTGTAGGCGGGGTCGTGGCTGGTGCGCTGCTCGATCGTGGAGACGACGAGGCCGCCGGAGACGTTGGGCACCCAGTACGCGAACTTCACGGGCGCGGGGGCAGGGCTGACGGACATGCTCACTCCCATCGGTCCTGGCGGTAGCACCCCACGGGGTTGCTGCGACGTCGACGAGCCAGGTCTCTCGGTCGCTCTGGATGGTCCCGGAGAGCGTACCCGCGTCAGCGGGCGTACGGGAGCAACCAGGCGAGCCCGGCGCAGCCGGCGGCCAGGACCAGCAGGACGGCGACGTCCACGGCGCGCGAGCGCACGGCCAGCGCCCCGGCGACCCGCACGGGCAGGACCAGGCGCAGGACGGCGGCCAGGGCCAGGTCGGCGGCCAGGACGATCCCGCCGGCGGTGGCGCCGGCGACGACGGTCACGAGCAGCGCGAGGGCGGCACCGGCGACGAGGGCGCCCAGCACGGCGGCGCCGGGGCGCCGGGGGGTGCCCGCGGCGGCGGTCTGTGGGGTCCGCTGCGGCACGGCGCGACCCTACCGAGCCGGGCGCGCGCGGGCCCGGGTGCGCGCCCGGCGGCCGCGGGCGAGGGTGGTCGGGTGAGCGGGCGGGGCGCCGGGGACGGCCGGCTGGAGCGGTACGAGCGCACGGGCGCGGCCGGGCGGCTGGTCTTCGACGTGGACGACTCGGGACCGGTGGGAGGGCCGGCGGCCGGACCCGCGAGCGGGCCCGGCCACGAGCCGGTGGTGTGCCTGCACGGCTTCCCCGCCGACCGCACGTCGTGGACGGAGGTGGCCGGGCTGCTCGTGCCGCACGGGCTGCGGGTGCTGCGCCCGGACCAGCGCGGGTACTCCCCCGGCGCGCGCCCGCCGGGCCGGCGCGCCTACGCGCTGGACGAGCTGGTCGCCGACGTCCTGGCGCTGCTGGACGCGGTGGGCGCGCGCCGCTGCCACCTGGTCGGGCACGACTGGGGAGGGGCGGTCGCCTGGCGGGTGGCGGCCCACCACCCGGACCGGGTGGCGTCGCTGACGGCGGTGTCCACGCCGCACCCGGCGGGCCTGCCGGGCCGCAGCCCCGCGCAGGTGGCGCGCTCGTCGTACGTGGGGTTCTTCCAGCTGCCGCGCGTGCCGGAGGCGCTGCTGGGCGGGCAGCGGCTGCGGCGGCGGCTGGAGGCCACGGGGCTGCCGCCGGCGCACGCGGAGCGGTACGCGGTGCGCGCGGCCGAGCCGGGGGCGCTGACGACGTGGCTGGGCTGGTACCGGGCGCTGCCGTGGGCGGGCCGGCCGACCGGCCCGGTGCCCGCCGAGGTGCCCGTGACGTTCGTCTCCGGCGCGCGCGACCCGTTCTTCGCCCGCTCCGCGGTCGCCGGGACGGGCGCGCACGTGCGCGGGGCCTACCGGCACCGCTCGGTGGACGGCGGGCACTGGCTGCCCGAGCGGCACGCGGGCGTGGTCGCCGAGGAGGTGCTGCGCGGGGGGGGGGGGGGGGGGGGGCGCCCGCCCCCGCCCGCCCCCCGCGCGCACGGCCGAGGCGGGGGCGGCGGCTCAAAAAAACAAAAAC
>NZ_JBJLSH010000086.1:0-6341 GCF_050871905.1 Kineococcus haloalkalitolerans | reverse complement strand
GGCTGGACCCCGTGGTGGCGCTGCGCACCGACTGAGCGCGGGCCCGCCGGCCGCCACCGCCCGCGGGCGGTGGCGGCCGGCGGGCCCGCGCTCAGTCGGTGCGCAGCGCCACCACGGGGTCCAGCCTGCCGGCGCGGCGGGCGGGCACGACGCCGAAGAAGATGCCCACCGCCGCCGAGACGACGAACGCCACGACGGGGCTCCACCACTCCACGACCGCCGGCAGCGGCGACAGCTGCCCGATGAGCAGCGAGCCGCCCACCCCCACGGCGATGCCGATGACGCCGCCGACGCTGGTCAGCAGCACGGCCTCGACGAGGAACTGCACGAGCACGTCGCGCTGGCGCGCGCCCAGCGCCTTGCGCAGGCCGATCTCGCGGGTCCGCTCGCGCACCGAGACGAGCATGATGTTGGACACGCCCACCCCGCCCACGAGCAGGGAGATGCCGGCGATGGAGGCCAGCACGAGGGTCAGCAGGCCGAGGATGTCGCCGATGACGCCGAGGATCTGCGTCTGGGTGACGGCGCTGAACTCCTGGTCGGGGTAGGCGTCCTTCAGCGCCCGCCACAGCTGCCCGGCCAGCTCGGGCACCTGCGCGGAGGTGGGGCTCTTGACGGCGAAGGCGTCCACCCGGTCGACGCCGAACAGCCGCTGGGCGGCCGTGACGGGCACGTGGACCTCGTTGTCCTGGCTGACGCCGAAGCTCTCGCCCTGCTCGGCGAGCACCCCCACGACGCGGAAGCGGGTGCCCGCGACCGTGACCTGCCGCCCGACGGGGTCGGCGGCCCCGAAGAGGGTCTGCGCGGTGCCCGAGCCCAGGACGGCCACCCGCCGGCGGGTGTCGACGTCGGTGGCGGTGAAGAAGGAGCCCTGCGCGACGGGGCGGGTGAACACCTCCGGCAGGTTCTGGTCCGAGCCCTGCACGGTGACGAACGTCTCGACGCCGCCGGCGCGCACGACGGCCCCGGAGGTGACGCGGGCGGTGACCAGCGACTCGTCGCCGACGACGTCGGCGAGCAGCCGCCCGTCGGAGAACTGCAGGGTGGAGACGGCCGGGGCGCCCTGGGTGGGGTTGGCGGTGTCGAACTGGCCCGGCACGACGAGGATGAGGTTGGAGCCCAGGCCCTCGACCTGCGACTCGATCTGCTGGCGGGCGCCGGAGCCGATGGAGACGACCACGACGACGGCGGCGATGCCGATGATGACGCCCAGCATCGTCAGCAGGCTGCGCAGCCGGTTGCCGCGCAGGGCGTCCACGGCGACCCGGAAGGCCTCCCAGCCCTTCACGCGGCCCCCTCCGCGCGCCGCGCCGGAGCGGGTGCGGGCGCCGCTGCGGGTGCCGACGCCTGGGGGCGGGCGGTGTCCAGCTCCACGAGGCCGTCGCGCACCCGCACCTGGCGGTGGGCGCGGCCGGCGACCTCGTCGTCGTGGGTGACCAGCACGACGGCCACGCCGCGCGCGCCGTTGAGCTCCTCGAGGATGCGCATGACCTCCGCGCCGTTGCGGCTGTCGAGGTTGCCGGTGGGCTCGTCGGCCAGCAGGATCCGCGGCTCGCCGACCAGGGCGCGGGCGATGGCGACGCGCTGCTGCTCCCCGCCGGACATCTGGGTGGGCCGGTGGGTCAGGCGGTGCCCCAGCCCCACGGCGCGCAGCGAGGCCTCGGCGCGCTCGCGGCGCTCGCCCGCCCGCACCCCGCGGTACAGCAGCGGCAGGGCGACGTTGTCCAGGGCGCTGGAGCGCGGCAGCAGCTGGAAGGCCTGGAAGACGAACCCGATCTCGCGGTTGCGCAGCTGCGCCAGCTCGGTGTCGGACAGCTCCAGCACGTCGCGCCCGCCCACCCGCAGGACGCCGGTGGTGGGCCGGTCCAAGCAGCCGAGCAGGTGCATGAGGGTGGACTTGCCCGAGCCGCTGGGGCCGACGATGGCGGCGTACTCGCCCGCGGCGACGGTGAAGCTGACCCCGCGCAGGGCGTGCACGGCGGTGTCGCCCGCGCTGTAGCTGCGCGTGACGTCGACGGCCTCGATGGCCGGCACGCCCGTCCCCGCCGCGCCCGGCCCGCTCACGGCACCTGCTCGCCGTCGGTGACGGACTCCACGCCCTCCACCACGACGCGCTCGCCCGCGCGCAGGCCCGAGGCGACCTCCACGTCGCGCTCGCCGCGGGCGCCGACGGTGACCTCCCGCAGCCGCGCGCGCCCGTCCTCCACGACGAGGACGGCGTCGCCGCCGCCGTCGCCGGCGCGCACCAGCGCCGAGGAGGGCACCCGCACCACGCCGGGGGCGTCGGCCACGACGAGGGAGACGACGGCGGACATGCCGGGCAGCGGCTCGGGGGCCGGGGAGCCGTCGGCGCGGGTGCCGCCGTCGTAGCTGAGGCGCACGGTGTAGGTGACGCCGCCGCCGGAGCCCGTGGTCGCGGTGGGGTCGACGCTGGTGACGGTGCCGGCGTACTCGGCGTCCTGGACGGCGTCGACGCTGATGCGCGCGCGCAGGCCCGGCTGCACCTGCAGGACGTCGGTCTCGTCGACGTCGGCGGTCCAGGACAGGACCGAGGCGTCCACGACGGACAGCAGCGGCGCGCCCGCGGAGACGGCGGCGCCCTCGGCGATCACGGGACCGCTGCCGCCGCCGGCGTCCCCGCCGCCCAGGGCGCCGCCGGGCAGGGACAGGCCCTGCTGCTGCAGCAGCTGCTCGGCGCCGGCGGGCAGCCCGGCCCCGCCGCCGCTGGAGCCGGCAGCCGCCAGGGACACCCGCCCGGCCACGGGGGCGCGCACGGTGAGGGCGTCCACGGTGGCGCGGGCCGCCGCCACGGCCGCGCGGGTCTGCACCCGCTGGGCCTGGCCGAGGGCGCCCAGCGCCTCGTCGACGCTGCCCAGGCCCGCCTGCACCTGGTCCACGAGGGCCTGGGTCTGGGCGGCCTGCAGGTCGTACTGGGCGCGGGAGGCGTCCACGGCGGCCAGCGCGGCGTCGCGGGCGGCGGGGTCGGGCAGGGCCTCGGCCTGGGCGCGGGCGCGCTCGAAGGCGGCCTCGGCCTGGGCGCGGGCGCGGCGCTGGGCGCCGGCCACGTCGCCGCGCCCGGACCCGCCGCCGGAGGGCGTGGCGGCGGCGGCCTGGCGGTCGGCGGCCTCGGCCTGCGCCAGCGCGTCGCGCGCCTGCGGGGAGTCCAGCACGAGCAGCACGTCGCCGGCGGCGACCTGCTGGCCGTCGGCGACGGCCAGGGTGGTCACGGTACCCGACGCGGGCGCGCTGACCGTGGCCGAGGTGCGCGGCTGCACGGTCCCGGAGGTCTGCACGGTCTCCTGCACGTCGCCGCGCTCGACCGCGGCGGTGCGCACGACGGGCTCGTCCTCGGAGCTGCAGGCGCTCAGGGCGAGCGCCAGGGCGGCGGCGGCCGCGGTCAGCGCCGCGCGGGCGCGCGAGGACGTCGCAGGGGACCGCGACGGGCGGGGGGTGGGCACACGCGTCACCCTAGGCGCTGGCTCCGACGTCGTCCGTCGGTCGTCGGTCGCGACCGGGCGCCGACCGCGTGCGACCTCCGGTGGACCCCGTGGGCACCACCGGCACCACACGTCCCACCGGTACCACCGGGCACGGGGAGCCCCGTCGCGGACGGTCCCCCGGGCGCGGCAGGGTGGGCGGGTGAGCGCGCCCGAGCCCCCGCCGGTCCCGTCCGGGCGTCCCGCGCCGGGCGCGGAGCAGGTCGCCCTGTACGACCCGCACGACGCGGCGGGGCGGGTGGTGGGCAGCGCGCCGCGGGCGCTGGTGCGGGCGCGGAACCTGCCGCACGCGGCGACGGGGGTGCTGCTGCGCGACGCGCGCGGGCGGGTGCTGGTGCACCGGCGCACGACGGTCAAGGACGTCTACCCCGGCCGCCACGACTGCCTGGCCGGCGGGGTGGTGGGCGCCGGGGAGGACCCGGCGCTGGCCGCCGAGCGCGAGCTGGCCGAGGAGCTGGGAGTGCGGGGGGTGCCGCTGCGGCCGGTGCTGCGCCGCTGGTACCGCGACGAGCGCACCTGCTTCCTGGCGCACGTGTTCACCGCGCGGGTACCGGCGGGCGCCGAGGACGCGCTGGTGCTGCAGCCGGAGGAGGTGGCCGGTGCCTGGTGGGAGGAGCCGGCGCGGCTGCGGGACCTGCTGGCCGACCCCGCGTGGCCGTTCGTGCCGGACTCGCGCGCGCTGCTGGCCGCCTGGCCGGGGTGGTGGCGCGACGACGGCCGGGACGACGCGGCCGGCTGAGCGGCGCTCAGCCGGCCGCGCGCCTCACGGGTCGCGCCTCACGGGTACTGCCTCACAGGTACTGCCTCACAGGTACTGGCCGGTGTTGGCGACGGTGTCGATGGAGCGGCCCGCCTCGGTGCCCTTCTTGCCCTGCGTCAGGGTGCGGATGAAGACGATCCGCTCGCCCTTCTTGCCGGAGATGCGGGCCCAGTCGTCGGGGTTGGTGGTGTTGGGCAGGTCCTCGTTCTCCTTGAACTCGTCCACGCACGCGCTCATCAGGTGCTCCACCCGCAGACCGCGCTGGCCGGAGGTCAGCAGGTCCTTGATGGCCGTCTTCTTCGCGCGGTCGACGATGTTCTGGATCATCGCGCCGGAGTTGAAGTCCTTGTAGTACAGGACCTCCTTGTCGCCGCCGGCGTAGGTGACCTCGAGGAACTCGTTCTCCTCGCTCTCGGTGTACATGCGCTCCACCGTGGCGCGGATCATCGCGTCGACGGCGGCCTGCGCGCTGCCGCCGTTGGCGGTCACGTCGTCGGCGTGCAGGGGCAGGTCGGCCGTCAGGTACTTGGCGAAGATCTCCCCGGCGCTCTCGGCGTCGGGGCGCTCGATCTTGATCTTCACGTCGAGGCGGCCGGGGCGCAGGATCGCCGGGTCGATCATGTCCTCGCGGTTGGAGGCGCCGATGACGATGACGTTCTCCAGGCGCTCCACGCCGTCCAGCTCCGACAGCAGCTGCGGCACGATCGTGGTCTCCACGTCGGAGGAGACCCCGGAGCCGCGGGTGCGGAACAGCGACTCCATCTCGTCGAAGAAGACGACGACGGGGGTGCCCTGACCGGCCTTCTCGCGGGCGCGGGCGAAGATGAGGCGGATGTGCCGCTCGGTCTCGCCGACGTACTTGTTGAGCAGCTCCGGGCCCTTGATGTTCAGGAAGTAGCTCTTGGCCTGCGTCTCCCCGCGCAGCTCGGCGGCCTTCTTGGCCAGGGAGTTGGCCACCGCCTTGGCGATGAGCGTCTTGCCGCAGCCGGGCGGGCCGTACAGCAGGATGCCCTTGGGCGGGCGCAGGCCGTGCTCGCGGAACAGCTCCGCGTGCAGGAACGGCAGCTCGACCGCGTCGCGGATGGCCTCGATCTGGGTGCCCAGGCCGCCGATGTCCTCGTAGCGGATGTCGGGGACCTCCTCGAGGACGAGCTCCTCGACCTCGGCCTTGGGGATGCGCTCGAAGGCGAACCCGGAGCGGGTGTCCACGGTCAGGGAGTCGCCCACGCGCAGCGGGCCGTCCAGCAGCGGCCCGGCCAGGCGCACCACGCGCTCCTCGTCGGCGCGGGCCAGGACGAGGGCGCGCCCGTCGCCGAGGACCTCCTTGACGGTGGCCAGCTCCCCCACCCGCTCGTACTCGCAGGCGGCCACGACGTTCATCGCCTCGTTGACCATGACGTCCTGGCCCGGGCGCAGGTCCGCCGTCTCCACCGCCGGGCTCACCGCGACCCGCACGCGCCGGCCGGCGCTCACCACGTCGGCGGTGCGCTCGTCGATCATCTCGAGGAAGGTGGCGAACTGCGCGGGCGGCTGCCCGAGGCGGTCCACCTCCCCCTTGAGGGCGACGATCTGGTCGCGCGCCTCGCGCAGCGTGGCGGCCAGCCGGTCGTTCTGGGCGCTGACCTGGGCCAGGCGCGAGCGGGTCGCGCCGAGCTGCTCCTCCAGCTGGGCGAGGTGGCGGGCGTCGCGGTCCGCGCTGCCGCCGAAGCGGCGCTGAGGCTCCGTCATGGCGCATCTCCCCTCTTCCGCCCGGTGTCACCCGGGCCGGTGGATGCGTTCGACACTAACCCGGCGCGGGCCGGCGCGCGGGGGATGCGCGCCGGTGCGCCCGCTTGCGCCGCAGCGGGACCCGCGCCCGCGCCCCACCCGCAACACGCCGGTGACGCGTCGGCGACACGCCCGCAACACGTGCCCGGCACGCACCGGGCGGGCGCTCGGCGCGTCCTCCGCGCGGGCGGGCGCGGCGGGCCCGCGGCCCCTAGCCTGGCGGGGGGGGGGGGGGGGGGGGGGGGGGGGGGGGGGGGGGGGGGGGGGGGGGGGGGGGGGGGGGGGGGGGGGGGGGGGGGGGGGGGGGGGGGGGGGGG
>NZ_JBJLSH010000085.1:0-6364 GCF_050871905.1 Kineococcus haloalkalitolerans | reverse complement strand
TGTGTGGTCTCTAGAGCGCGGGTGGGGGGGGCGGGGGCGCGCCCGCGCGGGGGGCGGGGGGCCGGGCCGGCGCCGCCCCCCCCCCCCCCCCCCCACCGCTCGCCGGGACGTCGTCCCGACGTGGCCTAGACGTCCCCGCCCAGGTAGGCCGCCCGGATGGAGTCGTCGGCCGCCAGCTCGGCGCCCGTGCCGTGGCGCACCACGGTGCCGGTCTCCAGGACGTAGGCCACGTCGGCCGTGCGCAGCGCCTGCGCGGCGTTCTGCTCCACGAGCAGCACCGTCGTGCCCTGGGCGTTGATCTCCCGCACGATCGCGAAGATCTGCTGGATGAGCTTGGGCGCCAGCCCCATGGACGGCTCGTCCAGCAGCAGCACCCGCGGACGCGACATGAGCGCGCGCCCGATGGCCAGCATCTGCTGCTCGCCGCCGGACATCGTCCCCGCCGGCTGCGAGCGGCGCTCGGCCAGGCGCGGGAAGAGGCCGAACACGCGGTCCAGGTCCGCCCGGTAGGCGGCGCTGCGCCGGTCCTTGCGCGTGTAGGCACCCATGTCGAGGTTCTCCAGCACGCTCATGCCGGGGAAGGTGCCCCGCCCCTCCGGCGCCTGGCACAGGCCGCGCTGGACGAGCTTGTGGGAGGGCACCCGGGTGATGTCCTCCCCCTCGAAGAGGATGCGCCCGGCGCGCACGCTGCGCAGGCCCGAGATCGTCTTCAGGGTGGTGGTCTTGCCCGCGCCGTTGGCGCCGATGAGGGTCGCGATGCCGCCGGCCGGCACCGAGAACGACACGTCGCGGATGGCCTCGATGCGCCCGTAGTTGACGCTGAGGTCCTCGACCCGCAGCTGCTCCTCGCCCAGCGTGCGGGCGCTCGTCGGCGTGCTCACAGCTCTCCCCGCAGCTCGTCGATCTCCGCGACCGTCCCGGGGTCGTCCGCGGTCTCCTCCTCGTCGACGCCCAGGTAGGCGGCGATGACGGCCGGGTCGTCGCGCACCTGCGCCGGGCTGCCCTCGGCGATCTTCTTGCCGAACTCCAGCACCACGATGCGGTCGGTGACGCCCATGACCAGGCGCATGTCGTGCTCGATGAGCAGCACGGTGTTGCCCAGGTCGCGCACGCGGCGGATGAGGTCCATCAGCCGCTGCTTCTCCACCGGGTTGAACCCGGCCGCCGGCTCGTCCAGGCACAGCAGCTTGGGCCGGGTGGCCAGCGCGCGGGCGATCTCCAGCCGCCGCTGCTCGCCGTAGGACAGGTTGCGCGCCAGGTCGTCGGCGCGGTGACCGAGGTCCATCAGCTCCAGCAGCTCGTCGGCCAGCCGGTCCCCCTCCGCGGTCTCGCGCCGGTGCCGCGGCAGGCGGAACAGCGACGAGAGCACCCCGGAGCGGTGGTGCGAGTCCGCGCCGACGAGCACGTTCTCGCGCGCCGTCATGTTGCCGAACAGGCGGATGTTCTGGAACGTGCGGGCGATGCCGAGACGGTTGATCTGGTAGCGCTTGCGCCGCCCCAGGGGCTGGCCGTCGAAGACGACGCGGCCCTGGGTGGGCTGGTAGACCCCCGTCAGCGCGTTGAAGCACGTCGTCTTGCCGGCCCCGTTCGGGCCGATGAGGCCCAGGATCTCCCCGCGGCGGATGTCGAAGGACACCCCGTCCAGGGCGACCACGCCGCCGAAGCGCAGCGTGACGTCCTCCATCCGCAGCAGCACGTCGTGCTCGCCCGGCGCGGTGCCCGCACCGGGAGCGGTCGTCGTCGTGTCAGGCACGAGCGCCCTCCTCCGTCCCCTCCAGCGTCTGCAGCTGCTCGTTCACGCGCTTGGCCCGCCGCGCCCGGCGCGGGGGCAGCACGCCCTGCGGCCGGAAGTTGGCCAGCAGCAGCAGGAGCAGCCCGAACACGAGCACCCGGAACTCGGCGAACTCGCGGAAGCGCTCGGGCAGGTACGCCACCACCGCCGCACCGACCAGCACGCCCCAGCGGTTGCCCTGCCCGCCCACGACCACGGCCGCGAGGAAGAGGATCGACAGCTGGATGATGAACGTCTCGGGGTTGATGGCCCCCTGCCGCGAGGCGAACAGCCCGCCGGACAGGCCGCCGATGAAGGCGCCCATCGCGAACGCCAGCAGCTTGAAGCGGAACGTCGGCACGCCGTTGAGCTCGGCGGCCTCCTCGTCCTCGCGGGTCGCCTCCCACGCGCGGCCGACCCGGCTGTCCTGCAGCAGCACGTCGCCGATCAGCACGAGGATGATGACCGTCAGCGCCAGCCAGTAGTACGGCACCCCGTCGAGCAGGCCGAACTCCAGGAACGTCGACGTGTTGCCGAAGTCCACGTAGGACACCCAGCCGTCCCACTGCAGCTGCGGGACCTCGAACAGCCCGATGCTCGGCGGGCGCGGGATGCCGCTGAAGCCCTGGGCCTGGTTGAGGAACTCGGAGTTCAGCGCCACCAGGCGGATGATCTCGCCGAAGCCGAGCGTGACGATCGCCAGGTAGTCCCCGCGCACGCGCAGCGTCGGCCAGCCCAGCAGCAGCCCGGAGGCCGTGGACACGGTCACCGCCAGCACGAGCAGCACGACGAACGGCACCCGGCCGGACATCGTGCCCACGACGGCCACCGTGTAGGCGCCGACGGCGAAGAAGCCGACGTACCCCAGGTCGAGCAGGCCGGCGTACCCGAGGACGATGTTCAGGCCCAGCGCGACCAGCCCGTAGGCGGCCACCAGGAACATGACCGAGCCGAAGTCGGAGTTCGGCGTCGACAGCAGCGGCGGGTTCAGCAGCGGCAGCGCGTAGAAGACGAGCGCGAGCGCGACCCACAGCACCACCTTCACGGGCCGGGGCAGGGCGCTGAGCCGCTCGCCGAGGCCGCGCCGGGGACCGGTGCCGCGCCCCGCGGGCGCGCTCTTCGCGGTGGTGCTCATGCGCGGGCCTTCCCGAGGGACTCGCCCAGCAGCCCGGTGGGCCGGAACAGCAGGACGACGATGAGCAGGACGAAGGAGACGACGTCCTTCCAGGACGAGCCGAACAGGTTGGAGCCGTAGTTCTCCGCCAGCCCCAGCACCAGGCCGCCGAGCAGGGCGCCGCGGATGTTGCCGATGCCCCCGAGCACCGCGGCCGTGAACGCCTTGATGCCCAGGACGAAGCCGACGTTGAAGCGGGTCACGGGGATGTGCATGAGGTACAGCAGCGCCGCCGCACCGGCCATCAGCCCGCCCAGCAGGAACGTCAGCTGGATGACCCGGTCCTTGTTGACGCCCATGAGGGCGGCGGCCTCCGGGTCCTGCGAGACGGCGCGCACGCCGCGGCCCAGCCGGGAGCGGCGCACGAACTGGTCCAGGGCCAGCATCATCAGCAGCGCCGCGACGAGCACGATGAGCTGCGTGCTGCGCACCGTGTACCCGGCGACCTCGAACAGCGGGACGCTGGGCAGCGGGTTGACGAAGGGCGCGTTCTGCCGGGCCTGGCGCACGAACTCGGCCAGCACGCCGTCCAGACCGAGCCAGCCGGCGATCCGGTCGCGCAGGCCCATCAGCTCGGCCAGCACGAACGAGGCGCCGATCGCGGAGATGAGGGCCACCAGGGGCGGGGCGTTCTTCTCCCGCAGGCGCCGGTAGGCCACCCGCTCCAGCACGAGGGCGATCCCGCCGCTGACCAGCATGGCGGCCAGCAGCGCCACCAGCAGCAGGCCGATCGCCGCCGGCAGCGGCATCCCCTGGCGGGCGTTGAACAGCAGCATCACCCAGACCGCGGCGAAGCTGCCCCACATGAAGACCTCGGAGTGGGCGAAGTTGATGAGGCGGAGCACACCGTAGACGAGGGTGTACCCGAGGGCGAAGAGGCCGTAGATGGACCCCACGACCAGACCGGTGAAGGTCAGGTCGACGAACGTTGCGAGACTCACGGGACCGCCGGGGGTGCGGGGGCCGCGGTCCCCGCCGCGGGCGGGGCACCGGGACCCGGTGGAGGTGGGGCTGCGGGGACAGCGGGAGGTTCTGGACGTGGCGCGGGGCCGGGGCGCGCGCGGCGCCCCGGCCCCGGGCCGGTCCTCAGGAGGCGGGGATCTCCTGGTCGGCGACGATCGCTCCGTCGGTGACCTTGTAGCTCCACACGACGACGTCGGCGGGCTCGCCCTGCTCGTCGAAGGACAGCTGCTTCGTCACGCCGGGCCCCTCGTAGGAACCGACGAACTCCAGCAGCGACTCGCGGTCGTAGTTCCCCTCGGCGATGCCGGCCAGCAGGATCGTCGCGGCGTCGAAGCCCTCGGCGGAGTACGTGGCCGGCGCGGTGCCGAACTCGGCCTCGTAGTCGGCGGCGAAGGTGCCCTCCGCCTCCTCCGGCGGCAGGCACGGGCAGGTGATGATGGCGCCCTCGGCGTTCTCGGCGCCCGCGGCGTCGAGCAGGCCGTCGTCCTTGGCGCCGTCGTCGGTGACGAACGGGGTCTGCAGGCCGCCCTCGCGCATCTGGCGCAGCAGCAGGCCCGCCTCGGGGTAGTACCCGCCGAAGAACACCGCGTCCGGGTTCGCCGCGCGGATGGCCGCCACGGTGGCGGAGAAGTCCGTCTGCCCGCTCTGCACGGTGTCGTTGCCCGTGTTCGCCGCGCCCAGGTCCTCGCGGACGATGTCGGCCAGCCCCTTGCCGTACTCGGAGGCGTCGTCGATGACGAAGACGCTCTGCGCGCCCAGCACGTCGGTCAGGTAGGTCGCCGCCGCCGGGCCCTGCGACGCGTCGTTGCCCAGCACGCGGAAGAACGTCGACCAGCCGTTCTCGGCCAGCGCGGGGTTCGTCGCCGACGGGGTGATGGACACCAGCCCGGCCTCGTCGAAGATGGGACCGGCGACGCGGGACTCGCCGGAGAAGGCGGGACCGACGACGCCGAGGACGGCCTCGTCGCTGACGGCCTGGGTCGCGAGGCCGGTCGCCTGCTCGGGCAGGCCCTGGGAGTCGTAGTCGGTGATGCTGACCTGGCAGGCGCCGTCCTCGGCGTTGTGCTGGTCCACGGCCAGCTGCACGCCGTTCTTGATGTTCACGCCGAGGTTGGCGTTCGGGCCCGTGAGGGCGCCGAAGAAGCCGATGCTCACGCCGTCGGGGCACTCCCCGGCGGCACCGCCGCCGGCGGCCTCCGTGCCGCCCTCGGTGCCGGTTCCGGTGGTGCCGCCGCAAGCGGTCAGGAGCAGGGCGGCCGCCGCGACGGGGGTCGCGAGCTTGACGATGGAGCGCACGGGCGAGTCCTCCTGGTGGTGTCGCACGGACGCGCGAGCGCACGTCCCCGTCCGCCCCTGCGCGCAGGGGCGGGACCGGGGGAACAGTAGAGGAGGGGCGGCCGTCCGGGAGGTGAACCGTGGAGGTTGTTCACCGGTCTGTTACACAGATCGACCAGCGCCCGCCCGTGCGGGTGGTCGTTCCGACAACCCGCACGTCGTCGGCGACGCTGCGTGCCGGGACGCGGACGGGCGTGCCCGCACCCCCGGACGTCCTCGTCAGCGGGTGCGTGCGGTGTGTCGCGGTGCGTCGCGCGGCGGCCCGGCGCGCCCGGCCGGGCCGCCGGGGCGGGACTCAGGAGCGGTCGTCGCCGGCGCTGATGACGGTGGTGGCGACCTCGCGCATCGTCAGGCGCTTGTCCATCGAGGTCTTCTGGATCCAGCGGAACGCCTCGGGCTCGGTCATCCCGAACTGCGTCTGCAGCTTCGACTTGGCGCGGTCGACGAGCTTGCGGGTCTCGAAGCGGTCCGCGAGGTCGGCGACCTCGTCCTCCAGCGCCATGATCTGCTGGTGCCGGCTGACGGCGATCTCCACGGCGGGCAGCAGGTCGGCGGACGTGAACGGCTTGACGACGTAGGCCATCGCCCCCGCGTCGCGCGCCCGCTCCACCAGCTCGGCCTGGGAGAACGCCGTCAGCAGCACGACGGGCGCGATGCGCGCGCGCACGATGCGCTCGGCGGCCGAGATGCCGTCCAGCACCGGCATCTTGATGTCCATGACGACCAGGTCGGGCTTGTGCTCCTCGGCCAGCGCGACGGCCTGCTCGCCGTCGCCGGCCTCGCCGACGACGTCGTACCCCGCCTCGCGCAGCATCTCCACGATGTCGAGGCGGATGATCGCCTCGTCCTCCGCCACGACCACGCGGCGGGTGGTCGTGGGGGCGCTGGCAGCGGTGTCGGCAGTGTTCGTCACGGGCGTCATCCTAGACGCCGTGCCCCGGCCGGGGGGTGTCCCGTCCCACGACCGGTGGCCGCCCGCCCGGTTGCTAGGGTGACGCCGCCGCGCCCTGGTAGCCCAACCGGCAGAGGCAGTCGACTCAAACTCGATCCAGTGTGGGTTCGAATCCCACCCAGGGCACCCGCGCGCGAGGGGGGACGGACCGTCCGGTCCGTCCCCCCTC
>NZ_JBJLSH010000084.1:0-6699 GCF_050871905.1 Kineococcus haloalkalitolerans | reverse complement strand
CCCGCGCCCCCCCCCCCCCCCCCCCCCCCCGCCCCGCCGCCCCCCCCCCCCCCCCGCGGCCAGGGCGCGCGCGGCCCCCCCCCCCCCCCCCCCCCGGGGGGGCGGCGAGCCGGAGGGTTGACAGCCAGCCTGCGAGCAGGGCGCGACACGCCGCGCGGAACCGCGCGACACACCGCGAACCGCCCTGATCCTGCAGGCTGGCTGTCCGATCCCCCCTCCGCGGTGATCACGGACGGCTGAGCGCTCAACTGTGCATGATCACAGCGGAGTGCGGGTGGGTGGCCGTGGGGCTGGGTCGGCGGGCGGCAGAGTGGGTGGTGTGCGACGCCTGCCGAACCCCGCCGTCCTGACCTCCGCCGCCCTCGCACCGGCCGCGCTGGTCCTCGTGCTCACCGGGTGCAGCGCCACCGCGCCGGAGAGCGCCCCGACGACGAGCCGACCGGCACCCACGAGCAGCCCGGCACCGACGACGTCCGCGGACGACGGGCAGGCCGCCGCCGCGCAGGCGCGGTTCGCCGCGCTGGAGGAGGAGTTCGACGCCCGCCTGGGCCTGTTCGCGCTCGACACCGGGTCAGGGCGCGTCCTGGCCCACCGGGCCGACGAGCGCTTCGCGTTCGCCTCGACGTTCAAGGCGCTCGCCGCCGGGGCCGTGCTGGCCGCGACGACGGAGGAGGAGCTCGACGCGGTGGTGACGTGGGACGAGCAGGACCTCGTGCCGCACTCCCCCGTCACCGGGCAGCGCACCCGTGACGGCCTGCCGCTGCGCGACGTGGCCCGGGCCGCGGTGACCGTCAGCGACAACACGGCCGCGAACCTCCTGCTGGAACGCGTGGGCGGACCCGCCGGCCTGGAGGCGGACCTGCGCGCGCTGGGGGACGCGACCACCGAGGTCGAGGACGTCGAGCCGGCGGTCAACGACGTCGCTCCCGGGCAGGTCGCGAACACCAGCACCCCGCGGGCGCTGGCGCAGGCCCTGCGCGCGTACGCGCTGGGCGACGCCCTCGACGACGGGGACCGCGCCCAGCTGCTGGAGTGGCTGCGCGCCAACGAGACCGGCGACGAGATGGTCCGCGCGGGCGTCCCGGACGGCTGGGGCGTCGGCGACAAGACCGGCCGGTCGGGCGCCTACGGCAACCTCAACGACGTCGCCGTCGTCCAGCCGCCCGACGGCCGCGCCCCGTGGGTCCTGGCCGTGCTCACCGACCGCGCCGACGTCGACGCGGAACCCGACCCCGCGCTGGTCGCCCGGGCGGCGCGGGTCGTGGTGGACCACCTCGGCTGAGCCGTCACCCCACCACGGGCTGCACCAGTTGCGTGCGCAGGACGGCGGGGTCGACGTCCGGGCCGGGTTCGGTCAGGTACACCTCCCAGAACACCGGCCCGGCCGGCAGCCCGCGCTCGTCCACCCACGCCCGCAGCCGCTCCCACGAGGCGCCCAGCCCGTCGTAGCCGCCGGTGTGCACGCAGGTGGCCGCGCGACCGCCCGGCAGCGCCCCCGGCTCGACGCCCCCGGCGGCCCGCACGGGACGGTCCACCGCGAAACCCACCTCCAGGTCCCAGGCGTCGGCGGCCAGGTCGCGGTACAGGGCGTGCGCGGCGGCGACGGGCCGCACGCCCTGCGCGCGCAGCTGCTCCGCGAGCGCCGCGAAGGACGAGTCGAAGAACTCCCGCAGCGCGTCCGGGGCGACCCGGGCGCGCACCACCGCCACCGCGGCGGGGTCGAGGACGACCAGCCGCGGCCCGTCCTCGATCACGCCGGCACCGGCCGGTAGACCAGGTGCAGGGCGCCCGCGGGCAGCGCCTCGGAGGACACCAGCTCCAGCGGGACCCGGTCCAGCTCGTCGGTCCAGCGGCGCTCGCCGGAGACGACGACGGGGTCCACCAGCAGGTCCAGCTCGTCGAGCAGCCCGGCGCCGAGCAGGGAGCGGACCGTGGTCAGGCTGCCGGACATCCCGATCGTGCCGTCGGTCTCCTCCCGCACGCGGCGCACGTCGTCCAGGGAGCGCAGCAGCGTGGTGCCCTCCCAGGTCGCCTCCCGCAGCGTCGTGGACAGCACGTACTTGCGGACCGGGTTGATGAACAGGCGGAAGTCGTCCTCCTCGTTCGCGGGCCAGTACTGCGCCCACTGCTCGTAGAGGACCCGGCCCATGAGGTAGGCGTCGCAGCGGGAGGTGTGCCGGTCCACGGCCTGACCCATCGCGTCGTCGAAGTAGGGGAAGTGCCAGCGGTCGGGGCGCTCGGCGGAGCCGTCGAGCGTCGTGAACAGGTTGGCGGCGATGCGTCCCACGGTGGTGCCTCCCGGTGCGGTGGTCCTTCGTGCGGTGGTGTCGCGGGATGGACCGGGCGCCCGGTCCGGACTCATCGGTGCCGGGCGAGCTGGGCGCGCTGGACGAGCGCGGCGACGCCGTCGAGGACGCGCTCGACGCCGAAGCGGTGCGCGTGGCCGGGGTCGTGGGCGCTGCCGTGCGCGGCGCCGGCGGCGGCACCGACGCGCACGGCCCGCGGGTAGCGCTCCGGGTCCAGCACGCGCGCCAGCAGCGGGCCGGCGCGCTCCCACCACTGCTCGTCGGTGCCGTCGTCGCGGACGGCGGCGCGGGCGGCCGCTGCGTCGCGGGCGCAGGCGCGCACGACGACGAGCAGGTGGGTCAGGCACGCGTCGACCGTCACGTCGTCCAGGCCGGTGCCGTCGAAGGCGGCCAGCTGGTGCTCGTAGGCGGCGGTCTGCCCGGGCCCCAGCGGCGGGCGCAGCGTGGACACCTCCGCCAGCCACGGGTGGGCGTCGAACAGCCGGCGCTCGTCCTCGGCGAGCGCGGCGACCCGCTCGCGCCAGGGGCGGCCGGTGGTGTCCTCGCGGGGTGCGGCGGCCAGGGCGGCGTCGACGAGGAGGTCGAGCAGCTCGGCGCGGTCGGCGACGTAGGTGTACAGCGACATCGCGCCCACGCCCAGGCGCTCGGCGACCCGGCGCATCGACAGGGCGGCCAGGCCGTGCTCGTCGGCGAGGGCGGTGGCCGCGGCGACGACGTCGTCGAGGTCCAGGGAGCGGCGCGGGCCGCGGCGGGGCACCGCGTCCGGGTCCCGCCACAGCAGGGCCAGCGTGCGGGCGGGGTCGCCGGCGCCGGTGCGGTCCGCGGTCACGGGAACATCCTGGCCCGCCGCGCGTTGACCCCTCTACGTCGTACAGCGTACGTGGTCAGCGTGTGCGCGGCGGCGCCGACCGAGGAGGTCCCGTGCACGTCACCGCCACCGCCGTCTCCCTCACCGTCGACGACCCCGCCGCGTCCAGCGCCTTCCTGCAGCGGCACTTCGGCTTCAGCGAGGACGTGGCCGCCGACGGCTTCGCCAGCCTGTCCCGCCCCGACACCGGCGCCTCCGTCGTCTACCTGCGCCGGGGGCTGGCCACCCTGCCCGCCGACCAGCGCGACGAGCGCGCGCAGGGCGTCATCGTCGCCCTCGTCGTCGACGACCTGGAGGGCGAGCTGGCCCGCCTGCGGCGCGAGGGCGTCACCATCACCATGCCGCTGACCGTCGAGGAGTGGGGCGAGCGGGCCTTCCAGGTCCGCGACCCCAACGGCGTCGTCGTGCAGCTCGTCGACTGGAACGGGCCGGCCGCCGGCTGACGCGGCCTAGTGGCTCCCGCGGCCCCGGGCGGACTCCAGCCCGGGCCGCAGCAGCCGGTCGGTCAGCGCCCCCGTGACGAACGAGAAGACGGCCTTGTGCCCGACGTCGACGAGCAGCTCGCGCACCGGCCAGGTGCGCGGCGGCGCGCCGGCGCCGGTGCCGTTCTCCAGCGTCTGGTCGAAGGACAGCCGCACGAGGGTGTGGGCGGCGCTCGCCCGCGGCCCGCGCAGGCCGACCACCGACCACACGCCCCGCAGGGCGCCGAGGGCCGCGCCCGTGGCGTAGTGCATCGCGTGGTTCCAGCCCGCCGGGCGCACGTCGTCGCCGACCGGCCGGCCCAGCAGGGTCAGCAGCGTCCGGCCGGGCACGTACGAGGAGGGCCGGCGGGTCAGCGCCTGCTCGCCCTTCTCCCCCGCGGCCATCACCCCGGCCCCGACGGCGCCCGCCGCGGCGCCGACCACCGCCGCCCGCGCGATCCCGGTCAGCCTGCTCCCGCTCACGTCCGTCACGGTGGACGACTACCCCGCGCGGGCCCGTCCACGCGTACTCACGCCGTCCAGCCCAGCAGGGCCTCCCCCGCGCTCAGCGCGGTGAACCACACCAGGAGGGTCACGGGCGGCACCAGCAGGAACCACCACGCGCCGCGGCGCACCCAGCGCACGCCCAGCGCGAGCGCCCCCCACCACGCCAGGCCCAGCAGCACGACGGCCCACAGCGGCGCCAGCAGGCCGGAGGCGAGGACGAGCAGGCCGACGAGCAGGTGGGCGGCGACCGCGACGGTCACCGCCGCCCACCACAGCGGCCCCCGCCGGGCCGGCGGCCCCTGCGCGCCCGCCGCCACCGTCAGCTCCCCCCGGTGCGCAGCAGGACGCGGGCGGGGGCGCCGTCGCAGCCGGGCAGCAGCAGCGGCAGGCACAGCAGCTCGTAGGCGCCCGGGGCGACGGCGCCCAGCTCCAGCGCCTCCACGACGACCGCCCCGGCGGCCAGCAGGACCTCGTGCACGGGCAGTGCGCCGGCGTCGTCGGCGTCGACGGACAGGCGGTCGACGCCGACCAGGCGCACCCCGCGCGCCAGCAGCGCCCGCGCGCCGTCCGCGGTGAGCGCGGGACCGGGGGCGTCCCACGGGCCGGCGCCGCGCGAGCGCAGCAGCACCCGCGACGTCCCGGCCGGCAGGCCCAGGGCGTCCACGCCGGCGGCGTCCACGTCCTCGCGCACGTCCACCACGACGCACGGGCCGACCAGGACGTCCAGCGGCAGGGCGTCCACCCCGCCGCCGTCGAGGAGGTGGGCCGGGGCGTCCACGTGGGTGCCGCAGTGCGTGGAGCACGACAGCAGCGACACGTCCGCGACGTCCCCCGCCGCGCGGGAGAGCACCCGGCGCACGGTGAGCTCCGGGTCGCCGGGGTAGACCGGCGTGCGACCGGGGACGAGCGGCACCGTGACGTCCAGCAGCACCGCGCCCGCCCCTCCCGCCGCCGTCCTCAGCCGGTGACGAGGTCCAGGCGGCGGGACTGGTCGGAGGCGAACTTGCGCTCCGGGTCCACGGCGTCGCGGACCTTCCGCCAGGCCGGCAGGTCCGGGTACATGCGCGCGAACCGGTCGGCCGTGGTGCGCGAGTCCTTCGCCAGGTACAGGCGGCCGCCGGCCTCCAGCACCATCTCGTCGAGGGTGTCGCACAGCTCGGCCAGGCCCTTGCGCACCGGCAGGTCCACCGCCAGCGTCCACCCCTCCTGCGGGAAGGACAGGGGCGCGTCGTTGCCCGGGCCGAAGCGCTTGAGCACGTTCAGGGCGGAGATGTGCCCGGACTCCACGATGGTCTCCATGCTGCGGCGCAGCAGGTCCGTGCGGTCGAACGGCACGACGAACTGGTACTGCAGGAACCCGTGCGGGCCGTAGGCGCGGTTCCAGTCCGCGAACAGGTCGAGCAGGTGGTAGAACTGCGTGATGTTCTGCACCACCCCCTGCTGCGTCTTCGCCTTGCGGTAGTAGAACTCGTTCAGCGCCTTGGCCGTCAGCCGGTTCAGCATCCCCGGCGGGAACAGGTCCGGGAAGCTCGCCAGCTGCGGCGCGTCGAACTTCAGCGGGTCCTTGCGCAGCTTCTTCGGCAGGTCCTCCAGCTTCGCCGAGGACCCGCGCAGCAGGAACCCGCGGCCCATGTGCTCGCCCGTGGTCACGGAGTCGAACCACGTCTTGGAGTACGTGTAGTTCTCGTCGTTCTGCTGCAGCCGCGAGAGCATGTCGTCGAAGTCGGGGGCCTGCTCGACGTCGGCGATGAAGTACGAGGTCTCCACCCGGTCCAGGCGGATCCGCGCCCGCAGCACGATGCCCGTCAGGCCCATGCCGCCCGTGGTGGCCAGGAACAGCTCGCGCTCGGGGCCGTCGGGGGTCAGGGTGCGGACCTCGCCGTCGGCGGTGAGCAGGTCCATCGACAGCACGTGCCGGGTGAAGGTGCCCTGCGTGTGGTGGTTGCCGCCGTGGATGTCCGCGCCGATCGCGCCGCCGACCGTCACCTGGCGGGTGCCCGGCAGCACCGGCACCCACAGCCCGTGCGGGACCACCGCGCGCAGCAGCGTGTCCAGCGACACCCCGGCGTCCACGTCGGCGAAGGCCCCGTCGACGTCGATGCGGTGGATGCGCGACAGGCCCGTCATGTCGACGACGAGCCCGCCGGCGTTCTGGGCCGGGTCGCCGTAGCTGCGGCCCAGGCCGCGCGCGATGACGCCGCGCGGGCCGGCCGTGCGGACGGCCTCGGCGATGACGTCCACGTCGCCCGTGCGCAGCACCGTCGCCGTCGTCGGCGCGGTGCGCCCCCAGCCCGTCAGGCGCCGGCGGGCGCGCTCGGCACGGTCACCCGCGCCGGTCCCGGTGGGAGAGCTCGCGGTCGTGCTCGCAGTCGTGGTCGCCACCGGGAGAGCCTAACGCCGCGCCGCGGCGCTGCTCCGGACCGGTGACAGCGGGCACCGGCGGCCCGCCCGGGCTCCAGCGGGGCGCCGGGTCTGCCGAGGAGGACCTCGTGACCACCGACCGCGCCGGGAGCGCCGCCGCACCGGCCGTCGACCGCCGGCTGCTCGTCGCCGCGGC
>NZ_JBJLSH010000083.1:0-8000 GCF_050871905.1 Kineococcus haloalkalitolerans | reverse complement strand
GTGTGTGCGGGATCGCACCGGCGCCGCCGGGCCCCGCGCGGGCGCGCCCCCCCCCCCCGCCCCCCCCCCCCCCCCCCCCCCCCCCCCCCCCCCCCCCTCGGGCGGGACGTCCCGCGACGCCCGCGCGGGACCTCAGACGTTGAAGCCCAGGGCCCGCAGCTGCTCGCGGCCGTCGTCGGTGATCTTCTCCGGGCCCCACGGCGGCATCCACACCCAGTTGATGCGGTGGCCGGCCACGACGTCGACGAGGGCCTGCTGCGTCTGGTCCTCGATGACGTCGGTGAGGGGGCACGCGGCGCTCGTCAGCGTCATGTCGATCGTCGCGACGTTGTCCTCGGAGACCGACAGGCCGTAGATGAGACCCAGGTCGACGACGTTGATGCCCAGCTCGGGGTCGACGACGTCCTTGAGGGCCTCCTCGACCTCCTCCACCGCGGCGGGGGTGGGGCCGGTGGCCGGGGCGGTGGCCGTCCCGGCGTCGGTCCCGGCGCTCGGGCCGGTCGTCTCGGTCGTGTCGCTCACGGGTGGTCTCCGATCTGCTGCGGGGGTGCGCCGCTCAGGCGCCGGCGCCGGCGAGGAAGCGGTCGTACCCGGTCTCCTCGAGGGACTCGGCGAGCTCCGGGCCGCCCTCCTCGGCGACCTTGCCGTCCACGAAGACGTGGACGAACTGCGGGGTGATGTAGCGCAGGATGCGCGTGTAGTGCGTGATGAGCAGCACGCCGGGGTTGTTCTCCCCCGCCAGCGCCTTGTTCACGCCCTCCGAGACGACCTTCAGCGCGTCCACGTCCAGGCCGGAGTCGGTCTCGTCCAGGACAGCGAACTTCGGCTGGAGCAGCTGCATCTGCAGGATCTCGTGGCGCTTCTTCTCACCGCCGGAGAAGTGCTCGTTGACGTTGCGCTCGGCGAAGGCGGAGTCCATGCGCAGGTCGTCCATCGCCTGCTTGACGTCCTTGACCCAGGTGCGCAGCTTCGGCGCCTCGCCGTCGATCGCGGTCTTGGCGGTGCGCAGGAAGTTCGACACCGTCACGCCGGGGACCTCGACGGGGTACTGCATGGCCAGGAAGAGGCCGGCGCGGGCGCGCTCGTCCACGGACATCTCCAGGACGTCCTCGCCGTCCAGGGTGACCGAGCCGCCCGTGACGGTGTACTTCGGGTGCCCGGCGATCGAGTAGGCCAGCGTGGACTTGCCCGACCCGTTCGGGCCCATGATCGCGTGGACCTCGCCGGAGCGGATGGTGAGGTCCACCCCGCGCAGGATCTCCTTCACGCCGCCGTCGGCCTCGTCGACGGTCACGTGCAGGTCGCGGATCTCCAGGGTGCTCATCAGTTCTCCTCCAGCACGCTCGGTGCCACGGTCGTCGGGGCCGGGGTGCCGCCGGCCAGTTCGGTCTCGATGGTGGCCATGAGGCGCTCGGAGATCTCCGGCACGCCGATCCGCTCGACGATGCTGGCGAAGAAGCCGCGCACCACCAGGCGGCGGGCCTCCTCCTTCGGGATGCCCCGGGCCTGCAGGTAGAACAGCTGCTCGTCGTCGAAGCGGCCCGTCGCCGAGGCGTGCCCGGCGCCGACGATCTCGCCGGTCTCGATCTCGAGGTTGGGCACGGAGTCGGCGCGGGCGCCGTCGGTGAGCACGAGGTTGCGGTTCAGCTCGTACGTCTCGGTGCCCTCGGCCGCGGCGCGGATGAGGACGTCGCCGATCCAGACGGCGCGGGCGCTCTCGCCCTGCAGCGCCCCGCGGTACTCCACGTAGCTGCGGCAGTTCGGGACCTCGTGGTCGACGAACTGGCGGTGCTCCAGGTGCTGGCCGGAGTCGGCGAAGTAGACGCCGAGCGCGGTGGCGTCCCCGCCGGGGGCCGCGTAGCGCAGGTTCACCGACAGGCGCACGACCTTGCCGCCCAGGGAGACGGCGATGTGCCGCACCGTGGCGTCGCGACCCGCGACGACGTCGTGCTGGCCGCTGTGGACGGCGTCGGCGTTCCACTCCTGCAGCGAGACGACGGTCAGCTGCGCGCCGTCGCCGGCGCGGACCTCCACGTTGCCGCGGTGCGCGCCCGAGCCCAGGTGCGAGAGCACCACGAGGGCGCGCGCGTGGTGGCCGGCCTCCACGACGACGTGACCGGAGGTGGTGGCGCCCGCGGTGCCGCGGACGGTGACCAGCACCGGCTCGTCCAGCTCGGCCTCGGCGGGCACGCGCACCAGGTGCGCCTCGGCGGTGGTGGCCCAGCCGGCGGCCGCGGCGCGGTCGCCGGGGACGAACCCGGTGCCCGCGCCGACCTCGGCCGGCGTGCCCGTGCGGTGCTCCACGCCCTCGGGCGCGCGCACCTCGACGACCGGCGCCGGGCCGGCGGTCTCCTCGAACAGCGGCGCCAGGTCGCGCAGCGGGGAGAACTTCCACTCCTCCTCGCGCCCGCCGGGGACGGGGAAGTCGGCGACGTCGAAGGAGGTGCGGCGCTCGGCGCGGCTGGCGTCGGGCACCGAGCCGGCGCCGTGGCTGTGCGCCCGGGCGGTGTTGGCGGGCGAGCCCGCCGCCGGGTCGGTGGTCGTCTCGTCGACGGCGGTCATCAGCCGACGGCCCCTTCCATCTGCAGCTCGATCAGGCGGTTCAGTTCCAGCGCGTACTCCATGGGCAGCTCGCGCGCGACGGGCTCGATGAACCCGCGCACGATCATCGCCATGGCCTCGTCCTCGGCCATCCCGCGGCTCATCAGGTAGAAGAGCTGGTCGTCGCTCACCTTCGACACGGTCGCCTCGTGCCCCATGACGACGTCGTCCTCGCGGATGTCGTTGTAGGGGTAGGTGTCCGAGCGGGAGATCGTGTCCACCAGCAGCGCGTCGCAGCGCACCGTCGAGGCGGAGTGGTGCGCGCCCTCCAGGACCTGGATGAGGCCGCGGTAGGAGGTGCGCCCGCCGCCGCGGGCGATGGACTTGGACACGATGGAGCTGGCGGTGTGCGGGGCGGCGTGGACCATCTTGGCGCCCGCGTCCTGGTGCTGGCCCTCGCCGGCCATCGCGATGGACAGCGTCTCGCCCTTGGCGTGCTCGCCCATGAGGTAGACCGCCGGGTACTTCATCGTCACCTTGGAGCCGATGTTGCCGTCGATCCACTCCATGGTGGCGCCCTCGGCGGCCGTGGCGCGCTTGGTCACCAGGTTGTAGACGTTGTTCGACCAGTTCTGGATGGTCGTGTACCGCACGCGGGCGTTCTTCTTGACGATGATCTCCACGACCGCCGAGTGCAGCGAGTCCGTCTGGTAGATCGGCGCGGTGCAGCCCTCGACGTAGTGCACGTAGGAGCCCTCGTCGGCGATGATCAGCGTCCGCTCGAACTGGCCCATGTTCTCGGTGTTGATCCGGAAGTAGGCCTGCAGCGGGATGTCGACGTGGACGCCCGGCGGCACGTAGATGAACGACCCGCCCGACCACACGGCCGTGTTCAGCGCGGCGAACTTGTTGTCGCCGGCCGGGATGACGGTGCCGAAGTACTCCTTGAAGAGCTCCTCGTGCTCGCGCAGGCCCGTGTCGGTGTCGACGAAGACGACGCCCTTCTCCTCCAGGTCCTCGCGGATCTGGTGGTAGACGACCTCGGACTCGTACTGCGCGGCCACGCCCGCGATGAGGCGCTGCTTCTCCGCCTCCGGGATGCCCAGGCGGTCGTAGGTGTTCTTGATGTCCTCGGGCAGCTCGTCCCAGCTAGTGGCCTGCTTCTCCGTGGAGCGCACGAAGTACTTGATGTTGTCGAAGTCGATGCCCGACAGGTCCGAGCCCCAGTCCGGCATGGGCTTGCGGTCGAACATCTTCAGCGCCTTCAGGCGCTGGGCGAGCATCCACTCCGGCTCGGACTTCTTCGCCGAGATGTCGCGCACGACCTCCTCGGACAACCCGCGGCGGGCGGAGGCGCCGGCGGCGTCGGAGTCGGCCCAGCCGTAGCGGTACTTGTCCAGGCCCTCCAGCTCGGGGTGCTCGACCCCGCTGGTGGTGATCTCCGGTGTGCTGGTCATCGTCGTCGTCCTTCCGTCGGCGTCGATCCCTCCGCCGGGGTGCGCGCGCTGGCGTCCCGGGGAGCGTGCTCGGGGGCGGCCGGGTGGCCGTCGGGGCGGGTCCGGGGCGGGACCCCGGGCTCGTGGTCGGGGTGGGCGGCGCGGGGGTGGGCCACGAAGGTCGTGCACACGTGGTCGCCCTGCGCCAGCGTCGCCAGGCGCTGCACGCGCGTGCCGAGCACCTGCTCGAACACCCGTGCCTCCGCCTCGCACAGCTGGGGGTACGCCTCGGCCACCCGGCGGACCGGGCAGTGCCCCTGGCACAACTGGGTGCCCTCCGCGGGTGTTCCCTCCCCCACCGGGCGCACCGAGGCCGCGTAGCCCTGCCCGGCCAGGGCGGCCGCGAGGGCGGCCACGCGCCGGGCCACGCCGTCCGCGTCCGGCCCGCCGTCGTGCTGCGCCAGCCGCTCGCGCACGGCGCGCGAGCGCTGCTCGGCGAAGCGCCGCGCGAAGTCCTCGACGGCGGCCTCCCCGCCCGTGCGGGCCAGGTGGTCCAGGGCCGCCAGGGCCAGGTCGTCGTAGCCGGAGGGCAGGGCGTCGTGCCCGGCGCTGGAGACCACGTACTCGCGCGCGGGACGCCCGCGGCCGCGGCGGCGGCCCGGGGTCGCCTCGCGGGCCTCCAGGACACCGGCGGCGGTCATGGCGTCCAGGTGGCGGCGCACGGCCGCGCCCGTCAGGCCGAGGACCTCGGCCAAGCGGGCGGCGGTGACCGGGCCCAGCTCGGCCACGGCGGTGCGCACCCGCGTGCGGGTGCGCTCCTCGACCTCCGCCCCGCCGGCGCCCCCGCCGGGAGCCGCCGCACGAGGTGAGGCTGCCCTCACCAATTCCACAACACCCATGTTACCTAATTGGTGCGCCCGGTCCCACCCGGCCCCCACCCGGCCCCCGCCGGTCCGCGTCCCGCGCGGGCTCGGGACCGGGGGGCCGGGACGTGGCTCGTAGACTCGGCGACCGTGGCAGTCGGCTCGACCTCCCCCGACCTGCGCGAGGTCGTCCCCCGCGGCGCACCCGCGCTCGAGGTCGCCGACCTGCGCAAGCGCTACCGGGGCCGCGCGGTCCTGGACGGCGTCTCCTTCACCGCCGCCCGCGGGCGCGTCACCGCCCTGCTGGGCCCCAACGGCGCCGGCAAGACGACGACGGTGGCCTGCTGCGAGGGCCTGCGCCGGGCCGACAGCGGCACCGTGCGCGTGCTGGGCCTGGACCCGCACCGCGACGGCGCCGCCCTGCGCCCCCGGGTGGGGGTGGTCCTGCAGGACGGCGGGCTGCCCACCGGCGTGGGCGCGCTGGAGGCGCTGCGCCACGTCGCCGGACTGCACAGCCACCCCCTGGACGTCGGCGCGCTGGCCGAGCGGCTGGGGCTGACCTCCTTCGCCCGCACGCGCGTGCGCCGGCTGTCCGGCGGTCAGCGCCAGCGCCTGGCCCTGGCCTGCGCCCTGGTCGGGCGCCCGGAGCTGCTCTTCCTCGACGAGCCCAGCGCGGGCCTGGACCCGCAGGCGCGCCTGGCCGTCTGGGACGTCGTGCGCGAGGCCCGCGCCGCAGGTGTCGCGGTGCTGCTGACCACCCACCTCATGGAGGAGGCCGAGCGCCTGGCCGACACCGTCGTCGTCGTCGACCGCGGCCGCGTCGTGGCCACCGGCACCCCCGAGGAGCTGACCCGCGGCCCCGCGGCGCTGACCTTCACCGCCCCGCCGGGGCTGCCGGTGCGCACCCTGGCGCTGGCCCTGCCGGCCGGCGCGGAGGTCGCCGAGCCCGAGGCGGGGCGCTACGTCGTCTCCGGCGTGGCCCCCGGCCCCCAGGTCGCCGCCACCGTCACCTCCTGGTGCGCCACCCACGACGCCTGGCCCGAGGGGCTGGGCAGCCAGCGCCGCACGCTGGAGGACGTCTTCCTCGACCTGACCGGACGGAGCCTGCGGTGAGCGCGACCGACCGGCCCGCGGCGCCCGGCCCCGCGGCCGCCGCGCTCGACCTGAGCCCCGCCGGCGCAGCGGCCCCGTGGCCGCGGCGCGTGGTGCGCCAGGCCGGGCTGGAGGCGCGCGTCGCGCTGCGCAACGGCGAGCAGCTGCTGCTGACCCTCGTCCTGCCCGTCATCGTGCTCGTGGCCGCCGCCCGCACGACCTCCGTGTCGCTGGGCGAGACCACCGCCGCCCAGCGCCCCGGACTGGCCCTGGCGGGCGTGCTGGCGCTGGCGGTGGTCTCCACGGCCTTCACCGGCCAGGCCATCGCCACCGGCTTCGACCGCCGCAACGGCGTGCTGCGGCTGCTGGCCACCTCCCCGCTGGGCCGCAGCGGGTTGCTGGCCGGCAAGGTCGGCGCCGTCCTGGCCCTGGTCGCCGTGCAGGTGCTCGTCCTCGGCGCTGTCGCCGCGCTCGTCGGCTGGCGCCCCGACGCGGCGGCCGCGCTGGCCGCGCTGCCCGCCTTGCTCCTGGGGGTGGCCGCCTTCACGGCGCTCGGCCTGCTGCTGGCCGGCACCGTGCGCGCCGAGGCCACGCTGGCCGCCGCGAACTTCGCCTGGGTGCTCCTGCTGGCCGGCGGCGGCCTCGTGCTGCCCTCCCCCGTGCCGTGGCTGACGGACCTGCTGCCCTCCGGGGCCCTGGGCGAGGCGCTGCGCGCCGCCGTCACCGGCCACGCCGTGGCCCCCGGCCCGCTGCTGGTGCTGCTGGTGTGGGCGCTGGCCGCCTCCGCGGCCTGCGCCCGCTGGTTCCGGTGGGAGTGAGGTCACACCCCGCGGCCCCCGCGCGCGGGAGGGGCACCGCCCGCCCGGCGCCTAGGATTCGCTCGTGAGCGTCACCGCCGGTCGCCCCGCTGCCACCGCCCCCGGCGCCGCGCGAGGCCGCGGCGGTCCGCTGACGGGCTGGTGGTCCCGCGTCCTCGCCTTCAACGTCTTCGCCGAGTGCCTCATCGTCGTCACCGGCGGCCTGGTCCGGCTCACCGGCTCCGGACTGGGATGCCCCACCTGGCCCGAGTGCACCCCCGGCTCGTTCACGCCGACGGTCGTGCAGGCCGAGGGCTTCCACAAGTGGATCGAGTTCGGCAACCGCACCCTGACCGGGCTGGTCGGCCTGGCGGCCCTGGCCGCCCTCGTCGTCGTCTGGCGCCGGCGCCGCTTGGACCTCCTGCCGTTCGTGGGCCTGGTGCTGTTCGGCATCCTCGCCCAGGCCGTCATCGGCGGGATCACCGTGCACACGGCGCTGCACCCGGCGTTCGTCATGACGCACTTCCTCGTCTCCATGCTGCTCATCACCGCCTCGACGGTGCTGTGGATGCGCGGCAAGGAGGCCCCCGGCCCGCGGCGGCCGGTGGTGCGCCGCGACATCCGGGGCCTGGCCTGGGCCGCCGCCGCTGTGCTGGCCGCCGTCCTCGTCGTCGGCACGGTCGTCACCGGCTCCGGCCCGCACTCGGGCGACGCGGAGGAGCCGGCGCGCTTCCCGCTGGACCCGCAGTCGGTCAGCTGGCTGCACGCCGACCTCGTCATGGTCTTCGTGGGCCTGCTCGTCGGGCTCGTCGTCGCCCTGCGGGTGACGGCCGCACCGGCCCGCACCCGCCGCCTGGCCTGGCAGCTGATGGCCGCCACGCTCCTCCAGGGCGCTGTCGGCTACGCGCAGTACTTCACCGGGCTGCCGTGGGCCGTCGTCGCCGTCCACATGGCCGGTGCCTGCCTGCTGGTCGTGGCGATGGCCCGGCAGCTGTGCGTGCTCACCGAGCCGGTCGTCGCCGCTCCCGCCGCGGTCGGCGAGCGCACCGCCCAGCCCGCCTGAGACCCCGCCGGACCCGCCGAGGGCCCCGCACCCCGCCCGGGGTGCGGGGCCCTCGGCACGTCCGCGCCGGTCGTCGCGCGCGGGCGCCCGACCCGGTCGCGGGGGGGGGGGGCGCGCGGGGCCCGCCCCCCCCCCCCAGCCCCACCCCCCCCCCCCCCACCCCCCCCCCCCCCCCCCCCCCCCCCCCCCCCCCCCCCCCCCCCCCCCC
>NZ_JBJLSH010000082.1:0-8676 GCF_050871905.1 Kineococcus haloalkalitolerans | reverse complement strand
TGGGTGGTGTTGGGGGCGGGGGAGAGTCGGCAGCCTACAGCCCCCCCCCACCCCCCCCCCCCCCCCCCCCCCCCCCCCCCCCCCCCCCCCCCCCCCCCCCCCCCCCCCCCCCCCCCCCACGCCCTCGGGCAGGTCGTCCAGGGCCCCCAGGTCGGTGGAGCCGTCCGCCTCGGCGGGCGCCAGCTCCGCCAGGTGCGGCAGGTGCTCGGCGTGGTTGGGGCCGGCGGCCCAGCGGTAGGCCAGGTGCCCGCCCAGGGCGCCGGCGGCCCCGGCCGCCAGGGTGCCGGCGGTGCGCAGCACCGGCGCGCGCCGGCCGCTGACCAGCGACAGCGACCACAGCGCGACCGCGACGGCGTTGCCGGCGGCGTGCACGAGCGCGGTCCGCTGCTGGTCCTCGTGCAGCCCCGTGTAGTCCGCCCAGCCCATCGCGGCCGTGGGCCCGGCAGCGGCCACGCTGACGGCCGTCAGCCCCCGCGCGGGAGCGCCCAGGGCCCGCCCGCCGGGCAGCACCGCGGCGGCCGCGTCCAGCAGCAGCGCCGAGACGGACGTGCCGACGGGCAGCATCGCCGCGGCCGGGTGCAGCGGGTGCCCGGCGGGGCGCCCGTGCAGCCACCCGCGCACCCGCCCGCCCGGGAGGACCCGGTCGGCGGTCTCCTTCGCGCGGGCGGCGAGCGGGTCGAGGACCGTCAGCCGGCTGGGGGCGTCGAAGACGCGCTGGAGGACGCTCATCGGCCCCTCCTACCCCGGTGCGCCCCCCGTCATGCGCGGCCCGGGGCGACCTGGCAACCTTGTCGCGTTTCCGCACCCGTTGAGCAGCAGCGGTCCCCCGAGGAGGTCTGCGCTGTGATGCCCGTCCGAGCCGACGCCGTGGCTGCCGCCGTCAACGACGTGGCGCAGGTGCTCGCCGCCCACGGCGACCCGCTCGACCTGGCCCACCGGCTCGTCCACCACTGCCAGGACCTGCTGCGCGCCGACTCCGTCGGACTGCTGGTGGACGACGGCGCCGGCTCGCTGCACCTGCTGGCCGCCACCTCCAGCGAGACCCGCGTGGTGGAGCTGTACCAGCTGCAGCAGGACGAGGGCCCCTGCCTGGACGCCTACCGCAGCGGCCGCACCGTGGACGTCACGAGCCGCGCGGCCGTCCGCGAGCGCTGGCCCCGCTTCGCCGTCCTGGCCGACCGGGAGGGCATCGCCTCGGTGCACACCGTCCCGCTGCTGGTCGGCGGCCGGGTCGTCGGCGCGCTGAACCTGTTCCGCCGCGGGGAGGGCGGTTTCGGCGCCGTCGAGCGCGACGTCGCGCAGGCGATGGCGTCCTTCGGCGCCGTGGGCATCACCCAGCTCGAGCACGTGGCCGAGAGCAGCCGCGTGCGCGCGCAGCTGCAGGAGGCGCTGGACAGCCGCGTCCTGCTGGAGCAGGCCAAGGGCGTGCTGGCCGAGCGGCACCGCATCCACCCCGACGACGCCTTCGCCCTGCTGCGCGGGGAGGCGCGCGCGAGCCGGCGGCGGCTGCGCGACGTCGCGCAGGAGGTCGTGGACCGGCTGTCCGCCGGCGACGACACGCGCGCCCCCGTCTGACGCCGCGGGACCGTCCGCGGGGTGCCCACGGGGCTGTCCGCGCCGGCCACCGGGCCCGGCACGTTCGCCGCGGGCGCGTTCCGGGTAGGGGCCCGGCATGCGCATCGCCGTGACCGGAGCCTCGGGCAACGTCGGGACCGCTCTGCTGCGCCGCCTGTCGGGCGCGGAGCACGAGCTGGTCGGGATCAGCCGGCGCCCGCCCGACGCCACCGCCGAGCCCTACGACCGGGTCGAGTGGCACCACCTGGACGTCGCCGCCGACCCCGCCCCGCTGCGCGCGGCCCTGCGCGGCTGCGACGCCGTCGTCCACCTCGCCTGGCTCATCCAGCCCAGCCGCGACGAGCGGGAGCTGACGCGCGTGAACGTGGGGGGCTCGCGCGCCGTGGTGCGCGCCGCGCTCGACGAGGGCGTCCCGCACCTGGTGCACGCCTCCTCGATCGGCGCCTACTCCAGCCACCCGCACGACGACTCCCCCGTCGACGAGAGCTGGCCGGTGCGCGGCGGGGTCCGCTCGCTGGAGTACTCGCGCAGCAAGGCCGCGGTGGAGGCGCACCTGGACGAGGTCGAGCGCGAGCACGACCAGCTGGCCGTGGCCCGGCTGCGGCCCGGGCTCGTCCTGCAGCGCGACGCGGCCAGCGCCATCGCCCGGTACTTCCTGGGCGCCCTGGTGCCCACCCGCCTCGTGCGGCGCGTCCCGCTGCCGGTGCTCCCGCTGCCGCGGCGGCTGCGGCTGCAGGTGGTGCACGCCGACGACGTGGCGGACGCCTTCGCCCGCGTCCTGGAGCGCGGCGCGCGCGGCGCGTTCCACGTCGCCGATGAGCCGGTCGTCGGCGGCCGCGACATCGCCCTGGCGCTGCGCGCGCGGCACCTGCTGGCGCTGGACCACCGCCTGACGCGCGCGGCGGTCGCGGCCAGCTACCGCGCGCGCGTGCACCCGGTCCCGCCGGGCTGGCTGGACCTGGGGCTGTCCGTGCCCGTCATGGACACCGGGCGGGCGCGCACCGAGCTGGGCTGGGAGCCGCGCCACCGCTCCGGCGACGTGCTGCGGGAGCTGCTGGACGGGCTCGCCGAGCACGGCGCGAACCCCTCCCCCGTCCTGCGCCCGCGCGGTGCCGGGAGCTCGCGCGTCGGGGTCTGAGCGCCCTCAGCTGGCCCGGGGCAGGGCGCCGTGCTCGGTGCCCCGCCCGCGGGCGGACCGGGCGGCGGGGGCAGTGGTGGCGGTGGCGGTAGCGGCGGTGTCGTCGTCGGCCGTCAGGGACTCACGCAGCGAGGCCAGCGCGGCGGACAGCAGCCGCGAGACCTGCATCTGGGTGATCCCGAGCTCGGCGGCGATCTGCGACTGGGTGGCGTCGCGGTAGAAGCGCAGCGCGAGGATCCGCTGGTCGCGGGGACGCAGCCGGGCCAGCAGCGGGGCCAGCGAGGCGCTGTCGACCACGGCCGCGATGTCGTCGCTGTCGTCGACGAGCTGGTCGCCCAGCGTGGGGTCGCCGTCGCTGTCGCCGAGCGGCACGTCGATGGACACGCACGAGTAGGCGGCGGAGGCGGCGCGGGCGGCGCGGACGTCGGCCACGCTGGCGCCCACGCGCTCGGCCAGCTCCTCCTCGCCGGGGGCGGCGTCGAGCTCCTGCTCCAGCTCCCGCTCGGCGGACAGCAGCCGGGCCCGCAGCTCCTGCAGGCGCCGGGGCGGGCGCACGTCCCACCCGTGGTCGCGGAAGTGCCGGCGCAGCTCGCCGGTGATGGTGGGCACCGCGTACGCGGAGAACGACGGGCCGGCGCCGGGCCGGAAGCCCCGCGCCGCCTTGACCAGCCCGAGGCAGGCGACCTGCACGAGGTCGTCGACGGGTTCCCCGCGGTCGCGGTAGCGGCCGGCGAGCGAGCGGGCCAGGGGCAGGTGCTCGACGACGAGGTCCTCGCGCCCGTCCAGGCCGTCGGCCTCCTCGGCACCCGCGGACGGGGCGGCTGGCAGGACGGTCGGCAGCTGGGCGGTGTCCTCGACGGCACGGACGGTGGTGCTGCTCATGCATCGCTCCACGGCGGGTACGGGAAGGGGTCCGGGCGATTCCCTGCACCCGTGGTGCGGTCAGTCGAGCACCACCCGCAGGAGGCGGCAACCGCAGACCGGCGGCCCCGTCAACCGGGCGCGGGTCCCGCTCCCAGGACGCCCAGGCGTTCCAGCAGCACGAGGAACGCCTCGGCGAACGGTCGGCCCTCGGTGCGGCGGCGGACCTCGGCGACGTCCAGCTGCTCGCGCACGCAGCGCACCACGCGCAGCGGCGGAGCGAAGTCGCAGGCGTGCTCGTCGAGGGCGCACAGCTTGTGCACGACCACGTCGGTGGCGCTCAGGACGGGCACCTCGACCGACAGCACCTCCAGCACCTGCGCCCGCCCGAGCAGGGCGTCGTCCACCGCCTGCCCGCCGGCGCGGTGGATCACGTCGACGAGCGCTCCGTCGACGAACACCTTGAACAACCAGTCCTCAGGCGGTTGCTGCACGTCGAAGCCGTTGCGCCGCAGGTGGTCCACGACCTCCTCGACGTCCTGGGGGCGGAGCGCGAAGTCGACGTCGTGGTGGGGTTCGGGCCCGCCGCGCGCCCACGCCGCGTACCCGCCGGCGAGCGCGAAGGGCCTCCCCGAGGACTTCAGCGCCACCGCCGTCCGCTTCAGCGCCTCGCGCAGCGCCGCGTGCTCGCTCACCGCGACCTCCTCCCGCGGCCCGGCGCGTCCGGCGCGCGGGGTCCGACGTCCCCCACCGTGCCGGGGACGGTCGACCGGAGCACCCTGGGGGCGTGCGCCTCGCGACGTTCAACATCCTGCACGGCCGGGCACCCGAGGACGACCGGGTCGACGTGGACCGCTTCGCGGCGGCCGTGGCCTCGCTCGACGCGGACGTCCTGGCGCTGCAGGAGGTCGACCGGGGGCAGGAGCGCTCGGCGCGCGCGGACCTGACCGCCGTGGCCGCCGAGGCGCTCGGCGCGCCGCACCACCGGTTCGTGGCGGCGCTGGCCGGCACCCCGGGAGCGACGTGGATGGCGGCCACGGGCGAGGAGCAGCCGGACGCGGCCGCGTTCGGCATCGCGCTGCTGTCGCGGGTGCCGGTGCGCTCGTGGGAGGTGGTGCGCCTGCCGGCGCTGCCGGTGCCCGTGCCGGTCGTCTTCCCCGGCCGGCGCCGGCCCGTCGTCGTCACCGACGAGCCGCGCGTGGCCGTCGTCGCCGAGCTGGACGGCGGCGCGGGCGCCCCCTTGACGGTGGCCTCGACGCACCTGTCGTTCGTGCCCGGCTGGGGCGCCTTCCAGCTGCGGCGCCTCTCCCGCGCGCTGCGCCGGCACTCCGCGCCGGTGGTGCTCATGGGCGACCTGAACATGGAGCCGGCGGCGGTGCGGCGCGCCAGCCGGATGCGCCCGCTGGTGAGCGCGCCGACGTTCCCCGCCGGGGAGCCGGTGCGTCAGTTGGACCACGTGCTGGCCGGCGGGGCGCTGCGCGTGGGGGCGGCCGGGTCCAGGCGGCTGCCGCTGTCGGACCACCTGGCGCTGACGGTCGACCTGTCCTGAGGTGCGGGCGGCTCGGCGAACGGGGCGACGGAGCGCGCGGCGGCCGACAGCTGCGCGGCGACGTCCTCGGCGCGGAAGCGGCTCTCCAGCCGGTCCAGGCCACCGACGCCGAGCGCCTCGCAGCGGAACGGGTCGCGCACCAGGGCCAGGAGCTCCCCGGCCGCCGCGTCGGCGAGGGCGGTGCCCGCGACGGGCGCGCCGGGACCACCGTCACCGCCTCCGGCGCCCTGGTCGGCGCCGTCGGCGACGAGCACGCCCGTGACGGCGTCGACGACCACGTCGTCGGCGCCGGGGCGGTCCAGGGCCAGCACGGCGCGCGAGCGGCTCATCGCCAGCAGCGGCACGAGGGTGACGTCCTGCCCGCCGGGGTCGACGACGACGTGCGCGGCGTCCAGGACCGCGGCCAGCTGGGCGGGACTGGCCTCCGGCAGCAGGCGCAGGCGCTCGCGCACCCCGTGGCGGACGGCCGCCGCGTGCAGGGCGGCCGCGGCGGCGTCCTGGCGGGTGCCGACCACGTCGGCGCGGGCACCGGGCTCGTCGGCGAGCAGTCGCAGCACGGCCCGCCGCAGCGCGGCGCAGCGCGGGGGGCCGCCGACGACGACCACCACCGGCCCGGGGCGCTCGGGCGGGACCGCCGACGGCACGGCGCGCACCCGGTGGGCGAGCAGGGCCTGCACGGGCAGCGGGGCGGGGTGGACGCGGGCACCGGCCACGGCGAGCTGGTGCGCCTCGGCGCCGGTGCGCGCCGCGACGAGGTCGGCCGCGCGCAGCAGGGCGGTCAGCTCCGCGTGCCGGGTGCCGGTGGCGGCGGCCAGCCCGAGGGTCCCGACCAGCAGGACGGGCGGGCCGCCGGCGGAGCGGGCGGCCAGCGCGCCGGCCGCCCCGGCGGCGTCGAGCGCGACGACGGCGGCGACGGGGGCACCGCCCGCCCTGCCCTCCTGGCCGGTGCCCGCGTGGTCGGCGACGGCGCGCAGGACCTCCCCGGCGTGGTCGGCGCCCTCGCGGGGCGTGGGCCCCCCGCCGAGGCCGAGCGGGCGGGCGGGGGCGCCGGCCGCGGTGAGGCCGTCCGCGAGGGCCGCCGCGAGGTGCGGGTGCGCGCTGTGCGCGACGAGCAGGTCCACGGTCGCCTCCGGCGGCTCAGCGGGGCGGGTCCTGGCCCGGGCGCGGCGCGGTCCAGTAGTGGCGGGTCAGCTCGCGCGGCGTGGCGCTGCGACCGGGCGGCACGGGGGCCCGCCGCGTCGGCTGCTCGCCCTCGCGCAGCTCGGCGAGGAGGGCGGAGGCCAGGTCGAACAGCTTGACGTTGTGCTGCTGGGACACCTGCGACAGCTGCCGGAAGGCGGTCTCCTCGTCGCAGCGCGTCAGCGCCATGACGGCGCCCTTGGCCATGTCGATGACCGGCCGGCGCGTCAGCGCGGTGCGCAGCTGCTCGAGCTCGGCGCGCAGCGCGGCGACGTCGTCCTGGGCGTCGGGATCGGCGCCGAGCCTCCCGGCCCCGGAGACGCCGTCCTGGAGCGGGAGGGGACCGCGTGCTCCCGCGGGGTGGGTGCCGCCGTGCATGGGTGGTGCTGACCTCCGCTGCGTCCGTCCGGTGCCGCCCTGGCTCCCCGGGTGTCCGTGCGGCGAGGTCTGGGCCGTCGGTGCTGCGGGGAGTCTAGTCACGGCCCCCGCGGCGCCGTCACCCACGACGACACCCCGTACCGGGTGGTTCAGCGCAGGGTGACGGCGGTGGCGCGGGTGGCAGCCTCCCAGGTGACGCTGCCGCCCGTGAAGTCCTGGCGCACGCCGCCGGGGACGGGCCGCTCGGGGCCGACGGGCCAGCCGAGCCGGCCGCGCTCCCAGCCCTGCCGGGCCCAGGCGTCGCGCACGTCGCCGCGCACCGGCTGCGCGCCCGTGCGGGGCGTCCAGTACAGCGATCCGCCGGCGAAGTGCTGCCCGGCGCCGCCGGGCAGGGCGAACTCACCGGTGACGGGGTAGCCGAGCCAGCCGCCCTCCCAGCCCAGGGCCGCCCACCGGTCGCGGACCGCCCCGCGCACGGGGTGGGCACCCGTGGCCGGGCTCCAGTAGATCGAGCCGCCGGCGAAGGCCTGCCCGTACCCGCCGGCGCGCAGGGGGCCGAACTCCGGCGCCAGCGGGAGCCCGAGGACCCCGGTGTGGGCGCCCAGGCGGTCGTAGCCGCCGAGCACGGCCCCCTTGACGACCACGCCGGCCCAGCTGCGCGAGCCGTCGGGACCCGCGACGCCGAGGGCCGGGACGCGGCGGCCGGCGGTGACGTCCGCGACCCACCAGGTGCGCCAGACGTCGCGGCCGCCCTCGCGGGACCGGGTGTGGACGAGGCCGACGCCCACGTCGGTGAACGTGCGGTCCAGCAGGACCGCGCGGTGCGGCGGCGACTGCATCCAGGTGCGCACGGCCAGCGCCCCGTCCAGCTGCCCGCGCACGTCCGGCGCACCCGCCCCGGCGCTGGCGACCACCTCCCCCCACCGGCTGGCCCCGCGCACCTCCTCGGCCAGGCGCGGGTTGTGCGACAGCTCCCCGCGCCGCCCGACGACCTCGGCCCAGCGCTGGGCCACGCCGCTCAGGGCCGGGTCCAGGCGCAGCGGCGGTGCGCCGGCGCGGGCGCGCTCGGCGTTGACGCCGTCGAGGACCTGCCGCTCCTGCACGGGCACCGGCACGGCCGGGGCGAGCAGCTCCGCGGCGGGGGCGGCCGCGGCGGTCGCGGCGGGCGCCACGGGCAGGGCGGTGAGCGCGGCGGGGGCGCCGGCGGCCACGACCAGCAGCGCCGCCAGGCGCGCGAGCGCGCTGAGCGCACGGCGCCGCGGGCGGGGGTGGGCGGGGGCGGTCACCCCCCGGTCGTCGTCGTGCGGCGCCGGTGTCCGCACCCGCCGGCCGGGTGACCCCCGGACGGCGCGCCGGTGACGCTGGGTGGCGGGGCCAGGGCGAGCAGGCGCCGGACGCTCCTGCCACCATGAGCGCATGAGCACTGCCGAGCCGATGAGCACCCCGGCCCTCGAGGGAACCCAGACGAGGAAGCTCGGGCCCGTCCAGCGCAACGCCCTGGTCACCGGAGGGGTGCTGGCGCTGCTCGGCCTGCTGGGCTTCGTGCCCGGCCTCGTGGCCGACTACGACCAGTACGGCTTCTTCCGCAGCGGCGGGCAGCTGTTCGGGATCTTCACCGTCTCGGTGGTCAGCTCGTTCCTGCTGCTGCTGTTCGGCGGGACGATCATCGCCTTCGTGGACTCGGTGAAGCACTCCCACAAGAACGTGGTCTTCCACGCGTGGTTCCTCATCGCCATGGGCGTGGCCGGTGCGGGGATCGTCTCGGACTCCCCGGCCGAGCTGCTGCCGACGAACGCGGCGAGCAACTGGCTCTACCTGGGTCTGGGCGTCGTCTTCCTCGTGGCCGGCCGGCGGGCACGGGTGCGCCAGGTGCGCGAGCACGGCATCTTCTGACCCGCACCTCCCGACGCGGGGGGGGGGGGGGGGGGGGGGGGGGGGGGGGGGGGGGGGGGGGGGGGGGGGGGGGGGGGGGGGGGGGGGGGGGGCGGGGGGGGGG
>NZ_JBJLSH010000081.1:0-8760 GCF_050871905.1 Kineococcus haloalkalitolerans | reverse complement strand
CCGTGATCTTGCAGGGTTTCCCAGCAAGATCACGGCGGGGGAGCGGGGAGGACGGGGGGAGAGGGACGCTCAGGAGCCCAGGCGCACGGAGCTGGACAGCAGCGCCGCGTGCACGAACGCCTGCGGGAGGTTCCCGCGCAGCTGGCGCTGCTGCACGTCCCACTCCTCGCTCAGCAGCGCCGCCGGCCCGCACGCCGCGCGGTTGCGCTCGAAGAACCGGAACGCGTCGACCTCCTCGCCGCGCGCGTGCAGCGCCTCGGCGAGCAGGAACCCGCACAGCAGGAACGCCCCCTCGGTGGATCCCAGCGGCATCGAGTCCGGCGAGTACCGGTACACGTGGTGGTCCTCGACGAGGTCGCGGCGCACCGCCGCCAGCGTCGCCACCGACCGCGGGTCGTCCACCGGCAGCGCCCCGTGCAGCGCCGGGCGCAGCAGCGCCGCGTCCACCCCCGGCTGCGTCGGGCTGCGCTGCCAGCGGCCCTCGTCGGCGTGCAGGCACCGGCGCGACGTCTCCGCGAGGACGCGGTCGGCCAGCGCGGAGAACCGCGCCGCCTCCCCGGGCGCCGTCACCTGCGCGATCGAGCGCAGCCCCGCCACGCACTCCAGCCGCGAGTGCGTCCACCAGTCGTCGTGGATCTCCCAGATCCCCGCGTCCGGTTCGTCCCAGCGCTGCTCGATCGCCGCGACGGCCACGCCGACCGCCCGCCAGCCGTCGGCGTCCAGCCGGCCCGCGCCCTCGGCGGCCGCCAGCAGCTGCAGCACCTCCCCGAAGGCGTCGAGCTGGAACTGCCCGCGCACGTGGTTGCCGGCGACGTCCCAGCCGCCCGGGTAACCGGGCAGCCCCGTCGAGCGCTCCTCCGGCACCGGCTGACCGAGGACCGTGTAGGCGGGCACCAGACCCGGTCCGTCCTCCAGCACGCGCTGCACCACGAACGCCACGAGGGTGTCGAACAGCGGGTACGGCCCTCCGCAGGCGGCCATCGCGATCCCCGCGTAGCACTGGTCGCGGATCCACGCGTACCGGTAGTCGTAGCTGCGGCCCCTCTGGGCGTGCTCGGGCAGCGACATCGTCGCCGCCGCCGCCATGCCGCCGGCGTCCGAGGTCAGGCCGCGGATCACCGCGTAGGAGTGGCGCGCCTCCGTCGGCGCCACCGAGTTCGCGATCTCCGGGACGGCCGAGCGCCACGTGTGCACCGTGGAGGCCCACGCGTGGGCGGGGTCCACCGGGTCGCCCGGCGCGCCGGTGCCCACCTCCAGCACCAGGTCGTGGTGCCGCCCGGCCGGCACGCGCAGCTCCTGCACCAGCACGCCGTCCTCGCTCACCGAGGCGTCCGGCAGGCCCGTCAGGCGCACGTGCAGGTCGCCCGTGCGGGCGCTCCAGCGGCCCTCGTCGTCGCGGTGCAGCTGCCGCAGGGCCCGCGTCCCGAAGCGGGCCCGCAGGTCCAGGACCACGCGGACCTCCGCGTCGCCCTCGGCGGCCACCACCTGCCGCAGCACCACCGCCCTCGAGGGGTCGCTCGGCATCGCCATCGCGTCGCGGCACTCCACCGTCCCGTCGCCGCGGCTGGTCCAGCGGTGCCGGAACACCAGCGTCCCCGGCTCGTAGCGGCCGCCCCACACGAACGGGTGGGTCGGGGAGACGGCGAACAACCCGCGCCCGCCCAGCAGCGAGGAGAACACCGCGTCGTCGTGCCAGTGCGGCGCGCACAGCCACACCATCGCCCCGCGCGGTCCGACGACCGCCCCGCGCGCGCCGTCCGCCACCAGCGCGTAGTCGCGCAGCACCTGCGGCGGGAAGAGGTGGTGCAGCTCCTCCGGCGTCACGCCCGGGGCCCGGTCGACCCGGTCGTCAGCAGCACCTTGCCCACGTGCGAGGACTCCTCCAGGACGCGGTGCGCGTCCGCGGCCTCCTCCAGGGCGAACCGGGCGTGCACCACGGGGCGCACCGCCCCGTCGGCCACGAGCGGCCACACGTGGTCGCGCACGCTGGCGACCACCGCGGCCTTCTCCTCCAGCGGCCGCCCGCGCAGCGAGGTGGCGTGCACGGAGGCGCGCTTGGCCAGCAGCGTCCCCAGGTCCAGCTCGGCGCTGCGCCCGCCCTGCAGGCCGATGACGACCAGCCGCCCGCCCGTGGCCAGCGCCTCCACGTTGCGCGCCAGGTAGGGCGCGCCCACGACGTCCAGGACGACGTCGGCCCCGCCCGCGGCCCGCACCCGCTCCACGAAGTCCTCCCGGTGGTAGTCCACGAGGACCTCCGCGCCCAGCTCCGCGCAGCGCGCCAGCTTCTCCGCCGACCCGGCCGTCACCGCGACCCGCGCGCCCACCGCGCGGGCCAGCTGCACGGCCGTCGTCCCGATCCCGCTGGCGCCGCCGTGCACGAGCAGCAGCTCGCCCGGGCGCAGGCCCGCGAGCACGTGCACGTTGGACCACACCGTGCACGCCGTCTCCGGCAGCGCCGCCGCGTCCACGAGGTCCACCCCGGCCGGCGCCGGCAGCAGCTGACCGGCCGGGACGGCCACCCGCTCGGCGTACCCGCCGCCGGCCAGCAGGGCGCACACCGGTTCGCCGACGCTCCAGCCGCTGACGCCCTCCCCGAGCGCCGACACCCAGCCGGACACCTCCAGCCCCGGGTGCTCCGGCGCTCCCGGCGGCGGCGGGTAGCGGCCCTCGCGCTGCATCAGGTCCGCGCGGTTCACCCCGGCCGCGGCCACGTCGACGACCACCTCGCCGGGACCGGGCGCGGGGTCCGGCAGCTCGGTGACGCGCAGGACCTCGGGGCCGCCGGGGGTTTCGACGATCACGGCTCGCACCCCGCGACACTACGTCGGGCGCCCCCGGCCCGCCCCCGGGCGCGGACCCCGCGCGGAGGTGTCCCGCGCGGCCTCCCGCGCGGCCGCCAGGTCCGCGGGCACGTCCACGTCCAGGCGCTCGCGGTCGCTGACGGGCACCTCGGCCACCGCCCCCCGAGACCCCGCGTCCAGCCGCGCGTACAGCTCGCGCACGGGACGGCCGTCGACCGCGCACCCCGCCAGCGCGTCCAGCGCCGCGCCCAGCCGCACGGCCGCCAGCAGCGGCTGCCGGCGCCCGGAGGGGTCGACGCCCACCGCGGCGAGCGCGGGGGCGGCCCCGCCCGCGGGCTCCAGGGCGCCCAGCAGCCGGGGCAGCGCCGACGCGGCGAACGGCTGGTCCCCGGCCAGCAGCGCGACCGCGCACCCGCGCCCGGCCCCGGTGGCCGCCAGGTGCCGCAGCCCCGCCGCGAGCGCCGCGAGCGGTCCGCCGCCCGGCGGGTCCTCGCGCACGCGCTCCACCCGGGCGGCCAGGTGCGCCGGCAGGTCGCGCGCGGGACCCACGAGCACGACCCGCTCCGGCCCCGCGTCGGCGAGGGCCCGCAGGAGCGCGCCCAGGACCGGGCGGCCGCCGACGTCGGCGTCCAGCTTGTCGCCGGCCCCGCCCGCGGCGGTGAACCGCGACCCGGCACCCCCGGCCACGACCACGACCGCCGTCCCGTCCCCCACCGGTGCCTCCCCGATCCCGGGAGCCCCGCGGCGCCCGCCGTCCACCCGACACGCCGGTGCCCGGGCGCCCGAACGGAGGACGCGCCTCCAGGCCGCTCAGGGTCCCGCCCCCGGCTGCCGATCACCCCGCAGTCTGCTCGACCACGGTGGGACCACTCACCGCCCACCGACCGTACGGAAGGTTGACATGCTGCGGAACTTGAGCATCAGGGCCAAGTTGACGGCCCTCGTCACGGTGCCGCTGGTGCTGCTGCTCCTCGCGTCGGCCGCGGTGAACGCCCGCGTGGCCGCCGACGGCGCCGACGCCCGCCGCATCGCGGCCTTCGCGGCCTCCGCCCCGCAGGTCGACACCCTGCTGGACCACGTCCGCACCGAGCGCCTGCGCAGCGTCCAGGTCCTCGTCGGCGGCGGCGAGGAGGCCGTCAAGGCGCTCACCGAGGCCCGCGCGGCCACCGACGCCGCGGGCGCCGAGGCGTTCGCCGCGCTGGCCGAGGCCGACCTGGGCGCCGACGAGAGCGCCGTCGCCGACGCCTGGGCCGCGGTCGACCAGGTCCGCACCCGCGGCCTGACCGAGGTCCGCACCGCCGTCGACAAGAACTTCACCACCCCGCTCGACACGCTGAAGACCTACGGCACCTTCACCGACACCTACGTCGCGCTGACCCTGGCGGTCGCGGAGTCCGCCCGCGACCGCGAGCTCGGCTCGCAGGTCGCCGGTTTCGGCTACCTGGTCGACCAGGTCGACGCGCTGGCCACCGAGCAGGCCGCCGGCTGGATCGCCGCGCGCGGCGCCGGCAGCGCCGCCGTCTCGCAGGTGCGCACCACCGCCATCGGCGAGCAGGAGTACTTCGAGCGGCAGGCCCGCGCCCGCCTCGACGACGACAGCACCGTCGTCCTCGAGAAGGCGCTGGGGTCCGCGGAGGCCACCGCCGCCAAGGCGTGGGTGACCCCGGACCGCAACCTGTTCGCGTCCTCCTTCGCCACGCCGAACGTCGACCCCGAGCAGTGGCTGCGCTCCTCCGGCCAGCTCATCGACGTCCACCGCGGCGCCGCCAGCGTCATCGCCCAGGACGTCACGAACGACGCCGACGAGGCGGTCGCCGCCGCCACCACCCTCAGCGTCGTCATCGGCCTCATCAGCCTGGCGATCGTCGCCGGCACCGCCCTGTTCGCCCGCGGGCTGGGCCGCAGCATCGGCACCCGCCTGCGCGACCTCGCCGAGGCCGCCACCCGCGTGCGCGACGAGCTGCCCCGCATGGTCGAGCGCATGCAGACCCCCGGCGAGGGCCCGGGCGTGGAGTTCACGCCCATCCCCGTCACCTCCGACGACGAGATCGGCCAGCTGAAGGTCGTCATCAACGACCTCAACGAGACGACGTTCCGCATCGCCGGCGAGCAGGCCGCCCTGCGCGCCTCCATCGCCGAGATGTTCGTCAACGTCGCACGCCGCGACCAGGCGCTGCTGTCGCGCCAGCTGACCTTCCTGGACCAGCTGGAGCGCACCGAGGAGAACCCGGACACCCTCGAGGACCTGTTCACCCTCGACCACCTCGCCACCCGGATGCGGCGCAACGCCGAGTCGCTGCTCGTGCTGGCCGGCATCAACACCGGCCGCCGCCTGCGCCGGCCGCTGCCGCTGTCCGACGTCGTGCGCACCGCCGCCGGCGAGATCGAGCACTACGACCGCGTCGACCTGTCGCTGCAGGTGGACCCGCCCGTCGTCGGCCACCTCGCCCTGTCGCTGTCGCACCTGCTGGCGGAGCTGCTGGAGAACGCGACGAACTTCTCCGACCCCGGTTCGCGCGTCGTCGTCACGACGACCGAGACCGACCGCGGCGTCGAGGTCGCCATCCGCGACTCCGGCCTCGGCATGAGCGCCGAGGAGGTCGAGTCCGCCCTCCAGCGGATCTCCGGCGGCCGCGCCAGCGAGTTCGTCGGCGCGCAGCGCCTGGGCTTCTACGTGGTGGGCCGCCTGGCCGCCCGCCTCGACCTCGACGTGCGCATCGACGCGAGCGAGGGCGGCGGCACCACGGTGACGCTGCTGCTCGGCGCGTCCGTGTTCACCCCCGGCAGCGTCAACGCCGGCCAGCCCGAGCTGGCGGCCCTCGACGCGGCGCCGGACGCCCTGCCCAGCGCCCTGCCCAGCGCCCTGCCCGACGCCCTGCCCAGCGCCCTGCCCGACGCCCTGCCCAGCGCGCTGCCGGACGCGGCGCCCAGCGCCCTGCCCGAGGCGTCCACCGCGTCCACCGGGGGCCCGTCGAGCATCGTCGCGAACCCGCTCGCGGCCGACGGGATCGGCAGCGCGCTGTCGCAGACGCTGGAGCGCTCCGCCGCCGAGGCCGCCGCCGGTTCCGACGTGGTCGCGGCCCAGCCGACGGCCAAGCTGCCCGGCCGGTCCCTGCCCGCCCGGCGCAAGCCCGCCGGTGGGGCTCCCGCCGCCCCGGCCGAGGCGTCCGCCGCCCCGGCCCCCGCCCCGGTCGCCCCGGCGAGCCCCGCGGGCGACTCCTGGCAGCCGCCCGTGGCGCCCGCGGCGCCGGCCGACGCGGCCAGCGCCATGCCCAAGCGCGAGCGCAAGCCGTCCGCGCCCGCGGCGCTGGCCCCTGCGCAGGACATCCTGCCCAGGGCCGGGCGCAAGCAGCGCCAGGTGCGCGAGACCGCGACCCCGCCCAAGACCGCCGCCGAGGCGTTCTGGACGTCGCGCCGCAAGGGCGCCGACAAGGGCGAGAAGGCCGTCGAGGCGGCCGGGACCGAGAAGGCGGTCGAGGCCGTCGAGGCTCCGGCCGAGGCACCCGTCGAGGCGGCCGCCCCGGAGGCGTTCGCGCCGCTGGAGCCGCTGGCGCCCCTGACCCCGCGCGCGGAGCAGGTCCAGCCGGCCCGCGTCCCGGCCGCCCGCACCCCCGAGGTCGCCCCGGTCGCCCCGGTCGCCCCGGTCGCCCCGGTCGCGGGCGAGGTCGTCGAGGAGCCCGCCGCGGCCCCGCGGGAGCCCGCGGCGCCCGCCCCGGCGCCGGCCCTGCCGGTCCGCGGCGCCCGCACCGAGGCCGCCCCGGCCGACGCCGGCACCCGCGGCGGTGGCGAGGCCCTGCGCCAGCGCTCCTCGCTGGCCGCGGAGGCGCTGTCCGCCCTCACCGAGGGCGCCTCGTTCAACCCGTCGATGGCCAGCGGCTCCCAGCCGCTGGTGCGCCGGCAGGCCGGGGCGACCGCCGCGGCCGCCAAGCCCGCGCCGGCCCGCACGGCCGCCGCGCGCCAGCGCCGGGCCCCCGCCGACGTCCGCTCGATGCTGTCCGGCTTCCAGGCCGGCGTCTCGCGCGGCCGTCAGACCGAGACCGCCGACGGCTCCGCGCCGGACGGCGCCCAGGACCCCACCGGGACCGCCGGTGAGGACGCCTGACCCCGCGGGCGCGCACGTCGCGCACGGAGCGCCCGCCCCGACGCCCCGGCCGCCCGGCCGGGGGCCAGACCCCCGCACCCACCGAGCCCACGACCCGATGGACACCGCCGCGACCGCGCCGGCCCGCCCGAGAAGAGGAACCCCACTGTGACCGCGCTCAGCACCGAGGCAGCCGACTTCAGCTGGCTCCTCGACAACTTCGTCAAGAACGTCCCCGGCGTCCAGCACACCGTGGTCGTCTCCGCCGACGGACTGCTCATGGCCATGTCGGACAAGCTCGACCGCGAGGCCGGCGACCAGCTCGCCGCCATCGTGTCCGGCGTGTCCAGCCTCTCGCGCGGCGCCGCCCGCCAGCTCGACTCCGGCGAGGTGCGCCAGGCCATCATCGAGATGGACGAGGCGTTCTTCTTCCTCGTCAACATCTCCGACGGCTCCGTGTTCGCCGTGGCCGCCGAGGCCGGCTGCGACGTCGGCCTCATCGGCTACGAGATGGCCATGCTCGTCCAGCGCTGCGAGGCCGTCCTCACGCCGCAGCTGGTGTCCGAGATGCGGGCGAACCTGCCCACCTCGGCGCCGGTCGCGGCGAGGTGGTGACGCGACCGTGACTCCTCCTGGCAACCCGGGGGGCGGCGCCGACCTGTGGTCCGACGACGAGCACGACGACGTCGCCGAGTTCACCGTCCGCCCGTACACCGTGACGGGCGGGCGGACCCGCCCCACGACGGACGTCCTGCCCGTCGAGGCCCTCGTCGAGGCCGTCGCCGCGCCCGAGGTCGGGATGACGCCCGAGCGTCGCACCATCCTCGAGCTGACGAAGAGCTCCTACCTGTCCATCGCCGAGCTGTCCGCCCACGTCCACCTGCCCGTCGGTGTCGTGCGCGTCGTGGTCAGCGACCTGTCCCACGCCGGGAAGGTCCGCGTCCACGGCGTCGCGCCCGCCACCACCGGCCAACCCGCGACCACCATCAGCGTCCTGGAGAGTGTTCTCAATGGCATTTCCTCGCTCTGACGTGAGCACTCCCGCCGGAGCCGGTGCGCCCGCGGGAAGCGCTCCGGAGCCCACCGCGCCCCCCACCGTCGTCAAGATCGTCGTGGCCGGCGGGTTCGCCGTCGGCAAGACGACCTTCATCGGGTCGATCTCCGACATCGAGCCGCTGCGCACCGAGGCCGCCATGACGGAGCACTCCGTCGGCGTCGACGACGCCGGGCAGAACTCCGACCGCAAGACGTCCACGACCGTGGCCATGGACTTCGGCCGCATCGCGCTGCCGGGCAACCTGTGGCTGTACCTGTTCGGCACCCCCGGGCAGGACCGGTTCCTGTTCATGTGGGACGACCTGGTCAAGGGCGCCATCGGCGCCGTCGTGCTCGTCGACACCGACCGCCTCGACCAGTGCTTCCCCGCCGTGGACTACTTCGAGTCCCGCGGCATCCCGTTCGTCGTCGCCGTGAACTGCTTCGACGGCGTCGCCCAGCACGACCTGGAGGCCGTCCGCGAGGCCCTCGCCGTGCCGGCCGACACCCCGCTCGTCTACACCGACGCGCGCAGCAAGGCCGCCACCAAGCACAGCCTCATCACGCTCGTGCAGACGGCGCTCGCCCGGCTCAACGCCGCCTGAGCGCGCGGGCCGGCAGCGGGTCGCGCCCGCGCAGCACCGCCGAGGGGGGGGGCCCCCCCCGGGGGCCGCGGCGGGCGGGGGGCGGGGGGCGGGGGTGGGCCCCCCCCCCCCCCCCCCCCGCGGCCGGGACGCTAGCGGCGCCGGTGCCGTGGGCGCGGGGAGTTGCCCCGGCGGCTGCACCGGCCGGGTCCGTTGCACCAGTGCGGGTCTGGACACCCGGCGCGGTGGCGAGGACGCT
>NZ_JBJLSH010000080.1:0-9217 GCF_050871905.1 Kineococcus haloalkalitolerans | reverse complement strand
CGGCGCACCCCACCGCCCCGCCCCCCCCCCCCCCCCCCCCCCCCCCCCCCCCCGCGCCCCCCCCCCCCCACCCCCCCCCCCCACCTCCAGGGTGCTGCCCACCGCGGTGGGACGCGCCCCGTCCAGGTGCGCGAGCACCTGCAGCGCGGCCAGGCCCGCGACCGCGCCGGCGGCCGCCACCGGTTCGCGCCGGGTGGCGGCCGGGGCGCGCACCAGCTGGTCGCGCACGGCCGGCCAGCCGGGGTCGGCGTCCGCGCGGTGCAGGTCCAGGCACAGCAGGCAGGCCGTGCGGCCCGGCAGCACGAGGGGGCCGACGACCGCGTCGGAGTCGCGCAGCACCACCGACAGGTGCGCGACGCCGTCGGCCACGCACCCGGCGGCCGCCTCGGCGCGCGCGGCGTGGTGGTCGACGAGCACCACGAGGTCCACGCCCGCGCTCCCGGCGGACCGGGCCGCGCCCCGCGCGCCCCTCGCGCCCGTCGCGCCCGTCGCCAGGTCCGCCCACCAGCGCTGCGCGCCCTCCTCGGCCGCCGCGCCGCGCCGCCGCCCCAGCGACGCCCTCGCGTGGGCTCCGGGCGCGAGGTCGTCCGGCCCGACGAGCCCCGGGTCCTCGACGAGGACCCGGCCGACGCCCGCCGCCCCGAGCAGGGCGGCCAGCCCTGCGCCGGTGCGGCCCGCGCCGACGACCGCCACACCGCGAGCCGCCCGCGCCGTCCGCCGCTCCTGCTCGGGCACCACGGGCAGCGTCCCCTCGGCCGCCAGGTGCGCGGCGAGCGCACGGGCCCGGCGCGCCGCGGCCCGCGGGCTGCGGGTGCCGCCGGTGCGGGCCAGGTCCAGCAGCGCGAGCGCGTCCGCCTCGGCCAGCGGGCCCACCACGCTGCCGCTGCGCGGGGACGAGCCGACCTGCACCGCGCCGCCGGGCCGGACGGCCAGCGGGACGACGGCCCACGCGGGCAGCACCGGGTGCGCGGGCGGGTCGGTCGCGGGCGGGTCGGTCCGGTCGGCGGGGGTGGACGGCACGGCGTCACCCTGCCGGAGCAGCGCTCCCGCCGGCCGCCGCCGTCCACAGGCCCGGGTCCCGCGCGGGCCGGTGCGCCGACCCGCCCGGGGTCAGGACGCCTTGCCCAGGATGCGGTTGAGGTTCGTCCCGCACACGGGGCACTGCCCCTTGGCCATGCGCCGGCCGTTGGTCTCCACGACCTGCCCCTCGGCCTCGCGCTTCTCCTTGCACTTCACGCAGTAGAACTCGCCCTGCCAGGTCTCGGCCACGGTGCCTCCTCTCGCGGGGCCCACCGGCCCCCGGGCCGCACCGCGGGACCGCGGCGCGGGTCTGCGCTGGGAATGGTCCCGCGCTCGGGGCCGCGGGGCGCGCCGGGACGGTCGCGGACCGGTCGCGGGTCGACCACGGGCCGCACAGGTGCCCGGCGACCCCTCCCGCGGACGGGGGTGCGCAGGGTAGCGTGCCCGAGGTGGAGGACGACACCGCGGGTGCCGTCGAGGTCCGTCGCAGCCGTCGTCGGACGCGGACGGTGTCCGCCTACCGCGACGGCGACCGGACCGTCGTCCTCATCCCTGCCCGCTTCTCCCGGGTGGAGGAGCGCGAGTGGGTCGAGCGCATGGTGTCCCGCCTGCAGGCGGCGGACCGCCGGCGCAACCCCGCCGGCGACGCCCTCCTCGAGCGGGCCCTGGAGCTGTCCCGCCGGCACCTGTCCGGGGCGGCGCGGCCCACCTCGGTGACCTGGGTCGCCAACCAGCACCACCGCTGGGGCTCGTGCACCCCGGCCGACGGCACCGTCCGCGTCTCGGACCGCCTGCAGGGCGTGCCGGGGTGGGTGCTCGACTACGTCCTGCTGCACGAGCTGGCGCACCTGCTCGTGCCCGACCACTCGCGCACGTTCTGGTCGCTGCTGGAGTCCTACCCGCGCACCGAGCGGGCCCGCGGGTTCCTGGACGGCCTGGACTTCGCGGCCGGTCGCGCCGTCGACCTGGACGGCCCGGACGGCGTGGAGGACCTGGACCGCGCGGCGGCCGGCGCGGACGTCGACCCGCGCACCGGCGTGCGGCACGAGGCCCCCGGCGCCGGGCACCGCGAGGTGGCGCTGCCGCGGGGCAGGCCGCGGCGCACCGGCCGCTGACCCGCCCCCCGCGCCCTCAGCGCGCCGGCCCGTCCCCGTCGGACGGGCCCTCGCCGGGACCCCCGGACGGGCCCTCGCCGGGACCCCCGGACGGGCCCTCGGCAGGCCCCTCGCCGTCGCCGGGCCGCCCGGAGCCGCCGCCCGACCCGTCCGGGTCGTCGAGCAGCGCGCGCAGCGCGGCGTCCATGTCGTCCAGGTCGGTGTCCCCGCCCGCGCCCGCCGACGCGCCGCCGAGGCGGCGCTCGACGAAGGCGGAGAGGTCGTCGAGGTCCTCGGGCGTGGGCAGCAGGTCCGGGTGGTCCCACACGGCGTCGCGGGCCGACTGCCCGCCGCGCCGCAGCAGCTCCTCCCACATGCCCGCCGCGTCGCGCGCGCGCCGCGGCCGCAGCTCCAGCCCGACGAGCACGGCGAAGGCGTGCTCGGCGGGGCCGCCGGTCGCCCGGCGGCGGCGGACGGTCTCGCGCAGCGCCGCCGCGTGCGGCAGGACCCGGGCGGCGGCCTCGTCGACGACGTGGTCGACCCAGCCCTCCACGAGGGCCAGCGCCGTCTCGAGGCGGGCCAGCGCCGCCTTCTGCTGCGGGGTGCTCTCCGGCTCGAAGATGCCGGAGGACATCGCCTCCTGCAGCGACTCGGGGTTGGTCGGGTCCACCGAGCGGGCGGCCTCCCCGATGCGGTCGACGTCCACCGAGATGCCGCGCGCGAAGCTCTCCACGCTGCCCAGCAGGTGCGCGCGCAGCCACGGCACGTGCGCGAACAGCCGCTGGTGGGCGGCCTCGCGCAGCGCCAGGTAGCGGCGCACCTCGTCGAGCGGGACGCCGAGACCGTCGGCGAAGGCGCTGACGCCGCCCGGCAGCAGCGCGGCGCGCCCCGCGGGCGCCAGCGGCAGCCCGACGTCGGTGGTGCTGAGCACCTCGCCGGCCAGCTGGCCCAGGGCCTGCCCCACCTGCATGCCGAAGACGCCGCCGCCGACCTGGCGCAGCATCGCCCCGGCGGAGCCCATCAGCGCGGCCATCTCCGGCGGCGCCTGCGAGGAGATCGCGTCGCCCATCGCCGCGGCCACGTTCGCCGCGACGGGCTCGACGAGCTGGCGCCAGACCGGCATGGTCCGCTCGACCCACTCGGCGCGGCTCCACGCCTCGGCGGTCGTCGGCGCCTGCTCCAGGTCGGTGACCCCGTCCAGCCACAGGTCGGCCACGCGCAGGGCGTCCTCGACCGCGCGCTGCTCCGCGGCGCCCGGGACGGGGTCGCCGGACTGCGCGGCGGCCTGGCGGGCCAGGTCGTGGGCGACCTGCCAGTTGACCGGCCCGTCGCCGGGCGTGGACAGGAACCGCTGCAGCTGGGCGAGGACCTGGCCCATCACCTGCGGGTCGAGACCGCCCTGCCCGCCCAGCGCCTCGGCCAGCCCGGGCGGCAGGTTCGGCGGCAGGCCCCCGGGGAAGCCGCCGGGCAGGCCGCCGCCCAGCCCTCCGCCCAGCAGGGGACCCAGCAGGTCCTCCAGCGGGTTGCCGGAGCCGCCGGAGCCCGACGGGCCGGGGGACCCGGGCGGCTGGAAGCCGGCCCGGCCGCGCGCGCTCTCGTCGGCGGACCCGCCGCGCCGGTCCGGGTCGCGGCCGGGCTCCTGCCCGGGCTCCTGCCCGGAGCCCTGACCGGCCTCCTCGGGCCGCTCGTCCTGGCCCTCGTGGGGGTCCTGGTCGCCTCGCTCGTCCACGTCGGCTCCTTCCCGTTGCCTGCGACAGGTCGCCGTCGGTGTGACGAGCCCATCATGACGTGTCCGTGGACGGACGAACCGGGCGCGGGTGGTGTTCCGCGTCCCCGGACGTTCCGCTCTCGGCGGACGGCCCTCGGGAGCGCTCCCAGCGGACGCCCAGCGCGCCGCCGTAACCTGCCCCGGTGCCACGCCCGACGCCGCCGGTGCCCGACGACCCCGCCGGGACCCCCGCCCGGCCCGCCGGCGCGGTCCCCGGGACCCCCGGCCCCGCGGGGGCTCCCGGCGCGGGGGACGCGGTGGCCGCCCGCACGGTCCTGCTCGCCTCGTCCTCGCTGGTGGCGGTGCTGCTGCTGTCGCTGCTGAGCCTGGTGCCGGTGCCCTACGTGGCGCTCTCGCCCGGGCCCGTGCGCGACGTGCTCGGCGGGCAGCCCGCCGCCGACGCCACCGCGGACGCCACCGCCGACGCCGCCGCCGACACGCCCGCCGAGACCTCCCCGCCGGCCCCCGCGGGCGAGGAGCCGCTCATCCGCATCGCCGGCGCCGAGACGTACCCGACCGAGGGGCGGCTGGACCTGACCACGGTGTCGCTGCGCGGCGGCCCCGGCTACGAGATGTCGCTGGGGGAGGTCCTCGTGCACTGGCTGGACCGCGACACCAGCGTCCTGCCGCGCTCGCTGTACTTCGGGGCCGGCACGACCCGCGAGGAGGCCGACCGGCGCAGCGCCGCGGAGATGACGGGGTCGCAGGAGGCCGCGAAGGTCGCCGCGCTGACGCAGCTGGGGATCGACGTGCCCAGCACCACGACGCGGCGGGTGGCGGCTGTCGACCCGGCGGCCCCGGCCGCGGACGCGCTGCGCGCCGGCGACGAGATCACCGCCGTCGACGGCGAGCCGGTGCCCACGTTCGAGGACCTGCGCGCGGCCGTCAGCGCCCTGCCCGCCGACGCCGAGGTGGTCCTCACGGTCCGGCGGGAGCAGGGGGGCGGGGACGACGAGGTCGAGGTCCGCACCCGCACCTACGCCCAGCGGGGCGCCACGCTGCTGGGCATCGTCCCCGTGGTGGACCACGAGTTCCCCTTCGACGTCGACATCTCGATCGACGACGTCGGCGGCCCGAGCGCGGGCCTGGTCTTCGCGCTCGGCGTCGTCGACGAGCTGACCCCGGGCGCGCTGACGGGCGGTGAGCACGTCGCCGGCACGGGAGCCATCGCCGTGGACGGCGCGGTGCTGCCCATCGGCGGTCTGCGCCAGAAGGTCGTCGGGGCGCGCGCGCAGGGGGCGGAGTGGTTCCTGGCCCCGGCCGAGGAGTGCTCGCAGGTGCGCGGGGCGGTCCCGGACGGCATCACGGTCCTCGGGGTGTCGACGCTGGCCGAGGCGGTCGCGGCCGTGGAGGCCGTCGGCGCCGGCCGCGGCGGGACGCTGGCGGCCTGCGGCTGAGCCCGCCCCCCGCGGGGCGCGGGCCGGGGCCGGTCAGTCCTCCAGCGTGGCCTGCAGCGCGCTGACCAGGCCGGGGACCAGGTCGGCGCCCGTGCGCACCTCGCCGTCGGAGTCCTTCGAGCGGCTGCGCACGGCGCACTCGTGGCGCCCGTCGCGCAGCACGCCCACGGCGATGCGCACGTCCTCGGCGGCCGGGTGGGCGGCCAGCGCGCGGGCGCGGCCCTCCTCGTCGTCGGAGGGGACGCTCGCGCGCACCTCCGCCTCGGCGTCCGGCGGCACGAGGAGGCGCTCGACGACGAGCGCGGCGCCGTCGACGCCCGCGGGCCAGGCGAGGCGGCCGAGGAAGTCGTCGAGGTCGCCGACGTCGGGCAGGCCGTCCTGCTCCACGGACGTCAGGTGGCCGTCGTCGGCGCGCGCCTCCTGCAGGACCGCGGCGGGCAGCCGGCCGGCCAGCGCGGGGTCGCGGCGCAGCGCCTCGCCGGTGCGCACCAGGGCGAACAGGCGCAGCGGCGCGCCCCACCCGTCCGCGGCGACGTGCCGCTCGATCTCCGCCACCGCGCGCCACAGGCCACCGGTGGCCGTGGGGGCGGTGGGCGTGCCGGTGACGGCGTCGGCGGGCGCGGTCGTGCTCTGGTCGTCGTCCACGGTGCTTCATGCTCGCACGGACGGGGCGGCGCCCGGTGCGCCGTGAGCAGGGCCACGTCGGCAACGGTGAGGTCACGATCGGTCGCCACGGGCACCCGGGAGGGGTCTTGTGAGTTGCGCTTGCGTGAGCTTCCCTCCACGCCGCCCCTCCAGGCCGGTGCTGCAACGACGCCGTCGTGGACCCCTGCTGCCCACGCTGCTGGTCCTGGCCGGTGTGCTCGTCGCCGTCCTGCTCGGCTCCCGCCTCCTGACCGACGTGTGGTGGTACGACCACCTGGGCTTCCTGCAGACCTTCACGACCCGCCTGTGGTTGCAGGTCGCGCTGTTCGTCGTCGGCGCGCTGCTGCTGGCCGGTGCCGTCGGCGCCTCGCTGACCGTCGGTTACCGCTCGCGCCCGGTCTACGCGCCGATCTCCTCCGAGCAGGCGGGCCTGGACCGCTACCGGGAGTCGCTGGAGCCGCTGCGCCGCCTCGTCGTGGTGGTGCTGTCGGCGGCCGCGGGCCTGTTCGGCGGCTCGGTGGCGATGGCGCAGTGGGAGACGCTGCTGCTGTGGTGGAACCGCCAGCCGTTCGGCACGGACGACCCGCAGTTCGGCCTGGACCAGGGCTTCTACGTCTTCACGCTGCCGTGGCTGTCCTTCGTCGTCGGGTTCCTGTCCGCGGCCGTGGTGCTGGCCGGCATCGCCGGGCTGGCGACGCACTACCTGTACGGGGGCCTGCGCCTGTCGGGCCCGGGCCCGCGCACGACGCGCGCGGCGCGCATCCACCTGTCGGTGCTCGCGGCGCTGTTCCTCCTGCTGCGCGGCGCCGGCTACTGGCTGGACCGCTACGAGGTCATGACCACGGTCAACGACCGCATCCCCGTCGCCGGCGTGGTGGGGCCCTCCTACACCGACGCGGCGGCCGTGCTGCCGGCGCGCGCGATCCTCGCGGTCGCGGCCGTCGTGGTGGCGCTGCTGTTCGTGGCCTCGGCCGTCGGCGCCTCCTGGCGGGTGCCGGCCATCGGCACCGGCCTGCTCGTCGTCAGCGCGATCGCCGTCGGCGGGATCTTCCCGTGGGCGGTGCAGTACTTCCAGGTGCGCCCGAACGCGCAGTCCGCCGAGCGCGACTACCTGGAGCGCAACATCGAGGCCACGCGGCAGGCGTACGACGTGGCCGACACCGAGGTGACGCAGTACGCGGCGCGCACGGAGGCCGAGCCGGGCCAGCTGCGCGAGGACGCCGCGACCATCCCGGGCATCCGCCTGCTGGACCCGTCGGTCGTCTCCAACGCCTTCCGCCAGACCCAGCAGGTGCGCCCCTACTACGCCTTCCCGGACGTCCTGGACGTGGACCGGTACCGGCTGGACGACGACGGGGAGCTGCAGGACACCGTCGTGGCCGCCCGCGAGATCTCGCTGGCCGGCCTCAACGAGTCGCAGCGCAACTGGATCAACGAGCACACCGTCTACACCCACGGCTTCGGCGTGGTCGCCGCGCGCGGCAACGAGCGCGCGCCGGACGGGCGCCCCGCCTACTTCGAGGGCGGCCTGCCCACCACCGGTGAGCTGCCGGAGTACCAGCAGCGCATCTACTTCGGCGAGCAGTCGCCGGAGTACTCGATCGTCGGCGGCGGCACGGAGCCGCGGGAGCTGGACTACCCGACGAGCGAGTCCGAGGGCGGTTTCGCGCGCAACACCTACGACGGCGAGGGCGGCGTGGCCGTCGGCAGCCTCTTCCAGAAGCTGGCCTACGCGGTGAAGTTCAGCGACGCCAACATCCTGCTGTCGGACTCGGTCTACCCCGAGTCGGTCATCCTGTACGACCGGCAGCCGCGCGAGCGGGTGCAGAAGGTCGCCCCGTGGCTGACGCTCGACGGCGACGCCTACCCGGCCGTCGTCGGCGACCGCGTCGTGTGGATCCTCGACGGCTACACCACGTCCTCGACGTTCCCGTACTCGGCGCAGACGCAGCTGGGCGACGTCACCGAGGACACGCTGACGCAGGGCCAGGCCGTGCAGGCGCTGCAGGAGCGGACGGTCAACTACGTCCGCAACTCCGTCAAGGCCACGGTCGACGCCTACGACGGCACCGTCCGCCTCTACGCCTGGGACGAGGAGGACCCGGTCCTCATGGCGTGGATGAGCGCCTTCCCCGGCGCGGTGACGCCCGTGTCGGAGATCGACGGCGAGCTCATGTCGCACCTGCGCTACCCGCAGGACATGTTCAAGGTGCAGCGCGACGTCCTCAGCCGCTACCACGTCACCGACCCGGGCGCGTTCTTCACCCAGCAGGACTTCTGGCGCACCCCGGACGACCCGACGCAGCAGGTCCCGCCCGCCGGGGAGCCCAACGCGCTGCAGCCGCAGCCGGCGCGCAACGCGCCGCTGCAGCCGCCGTACTACCTGACGCTGCAGATGCCGGGCCAGGAGGAGCCGTCCTTCAGCCTGACGTCCTCCTACGTGCCGAACGCGGCGGCGCAGGGCGCCGGGTCGGGCAGCCAGGTGCTCACGGGCTTCGCGGCCGTGGACGCCGACGCGGGCACGACGACGGGGCAGGTGCGCGAGGGCTACGGCACGATCCGCCTGCTGCAGCTGCCGCAGGAGAACGCGGTGCCGGGCCCGAACCAGGTGCAGAACAACATCAACTCCGACCCCACGGTCGGCAACGCGCTGCGCCTGCTGAACCAGGGCGAGTCGGAGGTCATCTACGGCAACCTGCTGACGCTGCCGGTCGGCGGCGGCCTGCTGTACGTGGAGCCCATCTACGTGCAGTCGCGCAGCGGCGCCTCCTTCCCGGTCCTGCGCAACGTCGTCGCGGTCTTCGGCGACCAGATCGGGTTCGCCCCGACGCTGGACGAGGCGCTCAACCAGGTCTTCGCCGGCGACTCGGGCGCCGCGGCCGGTGACGAGGGCGCCGCGCCGGTGGACGACGACCTGCTGCCCGACGACGCCGACCCGACCCAGACGCCGTCGCCGACGGCCACGCCGTCGCCGACGGCGCCCGGGGACGGCGGCGGGGCCACGGGCACGCCGCAGGGCGACCTGGACGCGGCGCTGAGCACGGCGCGCCAGGCCCTGCTGGACTCCCAGTCGGCCCTGGAGGCCGGCGACTTCGCCGCCTACGGCGAGGCGCAGCAGCGCCTGGCCGACGCCATCGAGCGGGCCACCGACGCCGAGGCCCGGCTGGAGCAGGCCGGGGCGGCGGGCGCGCAGGCCGCGCCGGACGCGGCCGCCGCACCGCCGGACCCGGGGGAGGCGACCCCGTGACGGCCGGCTGAGCCGCGAGGGGCCCGGGCGCTGCAGCGCCCGGGCC
>NZ_JBJLSH010000079.1:0-10032 GCF_050871905.1 Kineococcus haloalkalitolerans | reverse complement strand
CCCCCCCCCCCCCCCCCCGCCCCCCCCCCCCCCCCCCCCCCCCCCCCCCCCCCCCACCCCCAACACGACGTTCATCTGGGTGTGTTCCCAACAAAGAACACGGAAGGGTGGAGCGGCGGGGTGGGGCGAGGGGCCGGCGGGTCAGCGGGTGGGGGAGCCCACGACGGCCTGCAGCTGCGCGGACGTCGCGGCCAGCTCGCGCGCGGCGGCGCGGATGCCCTCCACGTCGCCGGAGGTGCGCTCGGCGGCGGCGACGACACCGTCGAGCGTGCCGGTGATGACGCGGCCCGACGCGACCGCCGCGGCCACCTGCTGGCTCATCCCGTCGGTCGTGGCGGCCTGCTCCTCCACGGCGGCGGCGATCGTCCCCTGGTAGTCGTCGATGCGCCCGACGATCTCGCTGATCTGCCCGATGCGGGCGGCGGCGTCGGCCACGGCCGCCTGGATGGCGTCGATGCGCCCGGTGATGTCGTCGGTGGCGGCGGCGGTCTGCTGCGCGAGCTCCTTGACCTCCCCGGCCACGACGGCGAAGCCCTTGCCCATCTCCCCGGCGCGCGCCGCCTCGATCGTCGCGTTGAGCGCGAGCAGGTTGGTCTGCTCGGCGATGGCGGTGATCGTCTTGACGACGCCGCCGACCTCGGAGGAGGAGCGGCCCAGCTCGGCCACGGCGTGGCTGGTGTCGGAGGCCACGGCCACGGCCTCCTGGCCGATCTGCGCGACGGCCTGCGCGTTGCGGGTGATCTCGGCGATGGCGGTGCCCATGTCGCCGGCGCCGGTCGCCAGCTCGCCGATCCGGCCCGTCACGTCGACGGCCTCGGCGCTGACCCGCTGCGCGCGGTCGCTGGTGTCGGCGGCGCCGTGGGCGATCTGGTCGCTGGAGCCGACGAGCTGCGCGGCGGCCGCGTCCAGGTTCCCCGCGGCGGCGCGCACCTCGCGCACGACGTCGTCGGCGCGCGCCAGGGTGCCGTTGAGCGCCACGGCCAGCTGCTCCAGCTCGGTCTTCCCGCGGCCGGTGTCCAGGCGCGCGCCGAGGTCGCCGCCGGCGAGCGCGGCGGTGGCCCGGCGGATCGGCAGCACGATGCTGCGCCCGACGACCCACGACAGCAGGGCGCAGGCCAGCAGCACCAGCGCGCAGACGACGGCCAGCCGCTGCGCGTCGTCGAGGGCGGCGGCCGAGACGGTGTCGACGTAGACGCCGGAGCCGATGATCCAGCCCCACGGCTCGTAGCCGGCGACGTAGGAGACCTTCGGCTGCGGCGCGTCGGCACCGGGCTTGGGCCACTGGTAGTCGACGAACCCGGCCCCGTCGGCGCGCACCACGTCGACCATCTCCACGAACAGGCGCTTGCCGTCGGGGTCGGTCTTGCCGGACAGGTCGGTGCCGTCCAGCTCGGGCTTGACCGGGTGCATGAGCATGGTCGGGGTCAGGTCGTTGACCCAGAAGTACTCCTGGCCGGAGTAGCGCAGCGCCTTCACCGCGGCGAGGGCCTGCGCCTGCGCCTCCTGCTCGGTGAGCTCGCCGGCCCGCGCCCGCTCGCCGTAGCGCTGCACGACGCCGAGGGCGGTCTCGACGACCGCGCGGGTGGCGGCCTCGCGCTCGGTCGTGATCCGGTCGCGCACCTGCAGGGCGGCCAGTGCGGTGACGGTGACCACGCCGACGGCGGCCACCAGGACGATCACCAGGAGGCGGGCCGCGATGGACCGCCCGACGTCGCGCTTCACGTGTGCCCGCTCCTTCGCGTCCCGCGGGCGTCCCGGTGGACGTCCGCGGTGGTCCATCGGCACGGCGGGGCGGGGTCTGAAGCATGGCGCGCCTCCCGCCGTGGTCGCGGGCGCGTGAGCGCTCAGCCTTCCACGATCACCACGAGTCCCACCGTGATCTTGCAGGTAGTCCCTGCAAGATCACGGTGGGAGGCGGTGAGGTGGAGCGGGGCGGTCAGTCCCTCGGGCGGCGGGCCAGCTCGGTGAGGACGGTCCGCTCCAGCGCCTCGGCGGCGTCGCGGTCGAGCTCGACGAAGCGCACCACGGCCTCGCCGGTCTCGTCGTCGACGCGCAGGACGTGCCCGCGGGCGTGCACGTCGAGGCCCTCGTCGAGGTGCACGGAGACGTCGACCTCGGCGTCGACGGGCAGGTCGGCGCCCTCCAGCCGCAGGCCGGAGCGGGACAGGTCGACGGTGCGGGTGTCGGTGGCGGTGCCGTCCGCCTCGACGTGCACGGGCACGGAGGCGGGGGCGCGCACGGCGCCGCGGCGGGTCTCGGAGGCCAGCAGCATGACGCCGGTGAGGGCCAGCTCGTCGGCGCGGTGGGCCTGGGCGACGGCCTGGAAGACGGCGTGGGGGACGACGCCGCCCTCGCCGCCGGCGTCGGTGGCCACCCAGACGCGCTGGCCGTCGAGGGCGCGCACGGCGTCGGGGTCGGCGCTGACGTGGCTGGTGACGACGAGCCCGGCGGCGCCCGCGGTCCAGGAGCGGACGGTGCCGGTGTGCACGGCGGGGTCCCCCGGCCCCGCGGGCATCAGCGTGACCGTGGTGTCGACGGCAGGGCCGTCCATCATGAGCGTGCCGCCGCCGTCCATCCGTGTCCCCCCGCGTGCGCTGGTCGTGTGACTCAGTGACACGATACGTGACTGCCCGTGACGGCGCGAGTGTCCGCCGAGAACGGCTCACCCGTTCGGCCGCACCCGCTCCGGGCAGCACCCGGGCACCACCGGCCGGTAGCGTCACCCACCCGTCCCGCGAGGGTGACGGACCCGGAGGAGCCCGGAGGAGGAGTCAGCAGTGCTGCGTGTGCCCGACGCCGTGCTCACCGGCGTCCGCGAGGCCGGCCGCCGCGTCCCGGCCCGTCTCGGCGCGGCCGTCGCGTCGCGGTTGGGACGGCCCGTCGAGCCCGACCCCGGCGTCGACCCGGCGCTCGCCGGCTACCTCAACGAGCAGCTCGTGGCGACCAGCGCGCTCGTCGCCGAGCTGCGCCGCGCGGCCGCCGACCCCGACCTCGCCGTCGAGCGCCCGCTGCTGCAGCGCCTGCGCCGCGAGGTGGCCGCCGACCGCGCCGAGCTGCGCGCCGTCATGCAGGAGCGCTCGGTGCGCACCGACTGGGTGGCGCAGTCGGCCGGCTGGGCCGGGGGGCGCGTGGCCGCGGCGCTGCCGCTGCTGCACCGCCTGCCCGTCGTGGACCGGCTGCCGGTGGCCCGGCCCGCCCGCGACGGCGCGGCCGCGGCGCTGCTGCGGCTGGAGCAGCTGCACGTGGCCCTGACCCGCCGGGCCCTGGCCGCCGCGGGCCTGGCGACCGCGCTGGGCCGGCCCGTCCTGCCCGGCGCCCAGCACCAGGCCGACCAGGTGGCCGCCGCGCACCGCCGGTGCGCGCGGGCGCTGTTCGGCGCAGGTCCCGGCCGGCCCTGACGCGGCCCGCTCAGCCGCGGGCGCCGGCGCCCACCGCCGCGTCGGCGGGTTCGTCGGCCGCGGTGGTCTCCCCGCGCCGCAGCTGCCGGCGCACGAACACCGCGGCCGTCAGCGTCAGCGCGACCCCCGCCAGGGCGGTGGCGTCCACGCCGTGGGCGAAGGCCGTGCGCGCGGACTCCAGCAGCGCGGCCGCGTCGGTGCCGGCGAGCGCCCCGGAGACCTCGACGGCGCCGCCGAGCGTCTCGCGCGCCGCGGACGCCCGCTCGGCACCGGCGGCCGCCGGGACCTCCACGCCCGCCCGGTAGACGCCGGTGAGCAGGCTGCCCAGGACGGTGGTGCCGAGCACCGCGCCCACCTCGTAGGCCGTCTCGGAGATCGCAGAGGCGGCGCCGGCGCGCTCGGCGGGCGCGGTGGCCAGGATCGCGTCGTTGGTCAGCGTCTCGGCCAGCCCGGTGCCGGCGGACAGGACGACGAACGCCAGCGCGAGCTGCGCGGCGTGCCGGCCGGCGTCCGCCCCGCCGGGCCCCAGGGTGGCGGCGATCGCGTACCCGGCGGTGCCCAGCAGCAGCCCGAGCGGGATGAGCGTGGCCAGCCGGTACCGGCGCGCCAGCCGCGCAGCCAGCAGGCCCGCGGTGATGGACACGACCGCGCCCGGCAGCAGCAGCAGGCCGGCCGTGACGGGCCGCAGGTCCAGGACGAGCTGCAGGTACTGCGAGGTGGCGAACAGCATCCCGGTCATGCCGAGGATGCTCAGCAGGTTCGCCAGCACGGCGGCGCGGAACACCGGCACGCGGAACAGCCCGACGTCCAGCATCGGGTCGCGCAGCGACCGCTGGCGGCGCACGAACCACACGCCGACCGCGGCGCCGGCCAGCAGCGGCAGGAGCGCCTCGACGGCGGCACCGCTCTTGGCGACCGCCTTGATCCCGTACACCGCGCCGGTCATCGCGACGACGGCCAGGGCGGCGCTGAGCAGGTCCACCGGCCCGGGCGCGGGGTCCCTCGACTCGCGCACGAACACGGGTGCGAGCACGAGCAGCAGCACCATGACGGGCACGTTCACGAGGAAGACCGAGCCCCACCAGAAGTGCTCCAGCAGCCAGCCGCCGACGACCGGGCCCAGCGCCGCGCCGCCCGCGAAGGCGCCGGCCCACACGGCGAACGCGGTGCGGCGGCGCTCGCGGTCGGGGAACGTGCTGCGCAGCAGCGAGAGCGTGGAGGGCATCAGCGTGGCGCCGAACACGCCGAGGGCGGCGCGGGCGGCGACGAGCTGCTCGGCGCTGGTGGCGAACGAGGCCAGCAGCGAGACGACGCCGAAACCGGTCGCGCCGACCAGCAGGAGGCGGCGCCGGCCGAAGCGGTCGCCGAGGGAGCCCATGAGGATGAGCAGCCCGGCCAGGGCCAGCGGGTAGGCGTCGACGATCCACAGCAGCTGCGTGCCGCTGGGCGCGAGCGCCGTGCTGATCGCGGGCAGCGCGAAGCTGAGGACGGTCGTGTCGACGGACACGAGCAGCACGGGCAGGACGAGGACGGCCAGGGCGAGCCAGGGGCGGCGGTCCCCGGTGCCGGTGCGGCGGGGCGCGGGCACGTGCCGGGGCGTGGGGTTCTGGGGCGTGGGCTGCAGGGGCATGGAGGGTGTCCAGGGCCGCGCGGCGGGCCGGTGGCGCCGCGCTGGCCCGTCGAGGTGCGTCGACCGGCTGGACGGCGGGCTCCCCGGCGTGCGCGGGGGAGTTTCTGCACCGTCTGGACGGTAACTGTACCGACTGGACGGTCCCGCTGGCCAGCCGATTACCCTGGAGCCCGTGCCGGCCCCCGCGACACCCCTGCCCACCACCCGCGAACGGCTCCTGGACGCGTTCGCGGCCGTCGTCGTCGCCACCGGCCCGCGCTCGGCCACCCTGGAGGCCGTCGCCGCCGAGGCGGGCGTGTCCAAGGGCGGGCTGCTGTACCACTTCGCCACCAAGGACGCCCTCGTCGACGCCCTCCTGGCGCGCGCCGAGCGCGTGGTCACCGACGACCTGGCCGCCATGCGCGCCGCCCCCGAGGGCGCCGCCGTCTACTACGTGCGCACGTCGCTGGCCCCCGTCGACGACCCGCTGCACCGCGCGATGGTGGCCGTGCTGCGCCTGGCCCAGGACGGCGATCCGCGCGCCGCGGCCGGCTACGCCGCCGCGGCGGAGTCCTGGCGCGCGCTCATCGAGGAGCAGGTCGGCGACCCGGCCCTGGCCCGCACGCTGCAGCTGGTCGGCGACGGGCTGTGGGGGCAGGCCAGCACCGGCGCCGTGCGCCCGGCGCTGGAGGCCGACCTCGACGGCGTCCTCGCCGTCGTCGCCCGCCTCGCCCCGCCGCGCCCCTGACCTCCCCGTCCTCGCGCCCCGCCCTGACGCACCCCCTCCGCCCGGACCCCGCCTCCTCCCGCCGTGATCTCGCAGGGATTCCCAGCAAGATCACGGAGGGCTGCGGACCGCGGTGACCGTGGACGGCTGAACGCTCACCCGTCCATGACCACCGCGGGGGTCGGGGTGGAGGCCGGCGAGGGCGAGAGCGGGCGGGGGAGAAGTTCGGGCAGCGTTCAGTCGCCCTCCGCGCCGTGATCGCCGGGCGGCAACGGCCCGACGTCCACCGTGGGGCACGTGCGCATCGCCGTGGTCACCGAGTCGTTCCTGCCGCAGGTCAACGGCGTCACCGGGTCCGTCCTGCGCGTCGTCGAGCACCTCGCCCGCCGCGGCCACGAGGCCGTCGTCGTGGCCCCCGGGCGCGGTCCCGCCGAGCACGACGGCGTCCGCGTCGTCCGCGTCGCCTCCGCGCCCCTGCCCCTGTACGCCGAGCAGCGGGTGGCGTACCCGACGTGGGAGCTGTCGCGCGCGCTGCGCGACTTCCGCCCCGACCTCGTGCACCTGGCCGCGCCCGCGGTCCTGGGTGCGCAGGCCGCGCCGCTGGCCCGCCGCCTCGGGGTGCCCGCCGTGGCCGTCTACCAGACCGACCTGCCCGGCTACGCGGCCCGCTACGGGCTGACGGGCCTGACGCGCGCGGCGTGGCGGTGGGTGCGCCGCGTGCACGGCATGGCCGCGCGGACCCTGGCGCCCAGCCGCGCCGCGTGCGAGCAGCTGCGCGACCACGGCGTCGACCGCGTCTCGCGCTGGCCGCGGGGGGTGGACCTGCAGCGCTTCTCCCCCGGCCACCGCGACGAGGACCTGCGCCGCCGCCTGGCCGGGCGCGGGGAGGTCCTCGTCGGCTACGTCGGCCGGTTGGCGCCGGAGAAGGAGCTGGGCCTGCTGGCGGCCGTGCAGTCCCTGCCGGGGGTGCGGCTGGTCGTCGTCGGTGACGGGCCGGCGCGCGCGCAGCTGCAGCGGCTGCTGCCGCGCGCCCGCTTCCTGGGGATGCTCGGCGGCACGGACCTGTCGGCGGCGTTCGCCTCCCTGGACCTGTTCGTCCACACCGGCCGCGCGGAGACGTTCTGCCAGGCCGCGCAGGAGTCCCTGGCCAGCGGGGTGCCGGTGGTCGCCCCCGCCGCCGGCGGCCTGCTGGACCTGGTCGAGCCGGGCGTCAACGGCACCCTGTTCGCGCCGGGCTCGGCGGGGGACCTGCGCCACCACGTCGCGGCGCTGGCCGGCGACCCGGTGCGGCGCGCGCAGCTGGCGGGTGCGGCGCGCGCCTCGGTGGCGGGGCGGGACTGGGCCAGCGTGGGTGACGACCTGCTGGCCACCTACCGCGAGGTCCTGGCCGGGTGAGCACCCCGTGAGCGCCCCCGTGAACGCCCCGCGCACCGCGCTCGTCGCGAACTTCGTCGCCCCCGCCTCGGGGGGCGTGCGCACCCTGCTGCGCACTCTGGCGCGCGGGTACGCCGCCGCCGGGCACGACGTCCTGCTCGTGGTGCCCGGCGAGCGCGACGCGCTGCGCGAGCGCCCGTGGGGCACCGTGCGGGAGGTCGCCGCCCCGCGCGTGCCGGGCACGGGGTACCGGCTGCTGCCCGGGCACCGGGAGGTCGCCCGCGTGCTGGCCGCCTTCCGCCCCGACCGCCTGGAGGTGCACGACCGGCTGACGCTGCGCGGGCTGGGCCGCTGGGCCGGCGAGCGCGGCGTGCCGCACCTGGTGGTCAGCCACGAGCGCCTGGACCGGGTGGTGCTGCCGTGGCTGCCGGGCCGGCCGGGGCCCGGCTCGCCCGTCGCGGCGCTGTGGCGGCACGTCGCGGACGCCTCCAACCGCCGGCTCGCGGCGCGCTTCGACGCCGTCGTGTGCTCGACGGCGTGGGCGGCGGAAGAGTTCGCGCGGCTGCCCGGCGCGGTCGTGCACCGGGTGCCGCTGGGCGTGGACCTGGACCGGTTCGCGCCGCGGCTGCGCTCGGGCGGCGGCACCGCGCAGCTCGTCGTGGCCAGCCGCCTGTCGCGGGAGAAGCGCGTGGACCTGGCGGTGGACGCGGTGGCCGAGCTGGTGCGCGACGGGCGGCGGGTGGAGCTGCTGGTGGCCGGCGACGGGCCGGAGCGGGCGCGGCTGCAGCGGCGCGCGCGGGGACTGCCGGTGCGGTTCCCGGGGTTCCTGCGCGGGCGGGACGAGGTGGCGCGGGCGCTGGCGCGCGCCGACGTGGCGCTGGCGCCGGGGCCGGTGGAGACGTTCGGGCTGGCGGCGCTGGAGGCGCTGGCGTGCGGGACGCCCGTCGTCGCGCACGCCGGGTCGGCGGTGGGCGAGCTGCTGGGCCCGGGGGCCGGGCTGACCGCGGACGGGGAACCGGTGGCGCTGGCCGCGGCGGTGTCCGCGGTGCTCGACGGGGCGGCGGACCGGTCCGCGGCGCGGGCGCGCGCGGAGCAGTTCCCGGCCCGCCGCACCGTGGAGGAGTTCCTCGCGGTGCTGCCGGTGGGCAACTCCCCGCGCGGGGGGTCCGCGCGGGGTTACCCTGCGGCGTCCTGACGTCGCGGGGGTGGCGCGGGGCTGGAGGAGGGACCGTGGTGGGTCGGGTGCCGGGACGCGCGGGAGCGCTCGTCGCCGCGGTGCTGCTGGTGGGGACCGCGTGCGGGACCGCCACGTCACCGGGGTCCCCCGGGTCCCCGGGGACCGCGGTCGCGGCCCCGGACGCCTGCGGCGACCTCGCGGCCTGCCGCCTGCTGGAGCGGGTCGACGTGGACGGCGACGGCGCGGCCGACGACGTGGCGCTGGTGAGCGCCGCGGCCCCGGGAGAGGGCGTGGAGGTGCGGGTGGCGACGGCCGCCGGCGCGCTGGTGACGCGGGCGGTGCCGGTGGACGAGTGGGTCGGCGACGGCCTGGGCGCGGACGCCTGGTGGGGCTCGACCGCCCTGGACGGCGAGGCGGGCGAGGAGCTGCTGCTCCTGTCGACGGTCGGCGCGCACACGTCCTGGTTCACGGTGCTCACCTGGCGCGACGGCGCGCTGGAGGTGCTGCCGGCGCCGGAGCCGGACGAGTTCTCGGGCGGGCAGCAGTGGTGGGTGGACGCCTCCCGCGCCAGCAGCGCGGGCGTGACCGTCGAGGAGCCGGGCGTGGTGACGTGGCGCACGGCGCTCGTCGACGACGCCCTGACCGGCCTGGACACCAGCGAGCGCACCTACCGCTGGGAGGAGGGCTCCTGGCAGCCGGTGGGCGAGGCGGTCACGGGCCGCTGGTCGCCGGACGAGCCGCTGCCGGAGGGCTTCCAGGGCTGGCACGCGCCGGGCTTGCCCGTCCTCTGAGGAGGGCACCTCAGGTCACGATCAGGTCACGGTCGGTCGATCGACGCATCCGCGGCGGGGTCCTGCCGCGAACCCCCGGTGAAGGACGCCGACCGGCGTCCGACCGCAGCGACCGGAGGAGCACCCCGTGACCCGAGCCAGCGACCCCGCGACCGAGCCGACGACCACCACCGAGCGGACCGTCACCGCCGTGCGGCCCCGCCGCCGGGTGATGTCCCTCGTGGCGCTCGTCAGCGCGGCCGGCCTCGGCCTGGCCGCCTGCGGCGGTGGCGAGGACACCGCCGCCACGGACACCACGACGACGTCCGAGGCGCCCTCGGAGACTCCCATGGAGACGCCCATGGAGGACATGGAGACCACCGAGCCGGGGATGGAGATGATGGCCGGCCCGGTGGGTCCCGGCTGCGCCGACTTCACCGAGCAGGTGCCCGACGGCGAGGGCTCCGTCGAGGGCATGACCGACGACCCGGTCGCCACGGCGGCCTCGAACAACCCGCTGCTGACCCAGCTGACGGCCGCCGTCTCGGGTCAGCTGAACCCGGACGTGAACCTCGTCGACACCCTCAACGGCGACGAGTTCACGGTCTTCGCGCCGGTCGACGACGCGTTCGCGGCGCTGGACCCGGCGACGGTGGAGACGCTGCAGACGCCCGAGGGCGCCGAGACGCTGACCACGGTGCTGACCTACCACGTGGTGCCCGGCCAGATGGACCCGCAGATGGTGGCGGACGCCGGCACCCTGACCACGGTCCAGGGCGGTGACCTGGAGGTCTCCGGCGAGCCGGACATGCTGATGGTCAACGGCGCGAACGTGATCTGCGGCGGCGTGCAGACCGCCAACGCGACCGTCTACCTGATCGACGGCGTCCTGATGCCCCCGGCCTGACCCGTCTGCTCGCCCGACCGACCGCCCCCTTCCCGCCGTGATCTTGCAGGGAGTCCCAGCAAGATCACGG
>NZ_JBJLSH010000078.1:0-10207 GCF_050871905.1 Kineococcus haloalkalitolerans | reverse complement strand
CGCGCGGGCGCCCGCGCGCGGGCGGGGGGGGGGCGCCCCCCCCCCCCCCCCCCCCACGACCACGACTCCACCACCACGAGGAGAGACCGTGAAGCGCAGCAAGGCCTACCGCGCCGCCGTCGAGAAGATCGACGGCGACGCCCTGTACAGCCCGGTCGAGGCCGTCCGCCTCGCCCGCGAGACCTCGACGACCAAGTACGACGCGACCGTCGAGGTCGCGTTCCGCCTGGGCGTCGACCCGCGCAAGGCGGACCAGATGGTCCGCGGCACCGTCAACCTGCCGCACGGCACCGGCAAGACCGCCCGCGTGCTGGTCTTCGCCGTGGGTGAGCGCGCCGCCCAGGCCGAGGCCGCCGGCGCCGACATCGTCGGCGGCGACGAGCTCATCGACGAGGTCTCCAAGGGCCGCCTGGACTTCGACGCCGCCGTGGCGACGCCGGACCTCATGGGCAAGGTCGGCCGCCTGGGCAAGGTGCTGGGCCCCCGCGGCCTGATGCCGAACCCGAAGACGGGCACGGTCACCATGGACGTGGCCAAGGCCGTCACGGAGATCAAGGGCGGCAAGATCGAGTTCCGCACCGACAAGCACGCCAACCTGCACTTCGTCATCGGCAAGGTGTCCTTCGACGAGCGCCAGCTCGTCGAGAACTACGCGGCCGCCCTGGACGAGGTGCTGCGGCTGAAGCCGTCGGCGTCCAAGGGCCGCTACCTGAAGAAGGCGACCATCTCCACCACGATGGGCCCGGGCGTCCCGGTCGACCCCGCGGCCACCCGCGGTGTCGCCGAGGAGCTCACCACCGCCTGAGCCGTCCCGGCTCCCGGAGGGGGTGGTCCGGCCGCGCGAGCGGCCGGACCGCCCCCTCCGCGCGTGCGGGGGCCGCGCCGTCCGGGGCACCCCGCGCGGGCGTGTAGGCTGGTGGTACCGAAGACCGCCGGTCGCCGCCCCCGGGTGGCAGAAGGTCCCGTTCCACGGGCGACCTGCGCAGGTGAGCTCAGCATCAGCCCCGGCCCCGCCGGGACCGACGCCCCGCGCGCCTGCGCCGGGGCGTTTCGTGCGTCCGGGCCCGATCGGCTTCCCCGAGATCGAGGAAGGAGGGCCCATGGCACGGGCTGACAAGGCAGCCGCGGTGAAGGAGATCCGCACGCTGCTCACCGAGTCCAACGCTGCGGTGCTCACCGAGTACCGGGGGTTGACCGTCGCGCAGCTCACGCAGCTGCGCCGGACGCTGGGTCCGGACACGACCTACGCGGTCCTGAAGAACACGCTGGCCACCATCGCGGCGAAGGAGGCCGGTGTCACGGCCTTCGAGGGGCAGCTCGTCGGCCCCACCGCGATCGCCTTCGTCGCGGGTGACCCCGTCGAGGCGGCCAAGGGCCTGCGCGACTTCGCCCGGACCAACCCCCAGCTCGTCGTCAAGGGCGGGCTGCTCGACGGGCGCGCCATCAGCGCGGCCGACGTCACGGCCCTCGCGGACCTCGAGTCCCGCGAGGTCCTGCTCGCCAAGGTCGCGGGCGTCCTCAAGGCGTCCCAGGCCAAGGCGGCCGCGCTCTTCCAGGCGCCGCTGTCCAAGACGGTCCGCACCGTCGAAGCGCTGCGGGAGAAGCAGGCCGCGGGCGCGCCCGCTGCCGCGTCCCCCGAGGTCTCCGAGGCCCCCGCGGCCGAGACCGCGGACGCCTGAGCGTCCGCTCGCACCCCTCGGCCCGCGGGACCTCCGCGGCCGGACACCCCTGATCAGGAAGGACGCCACACCATGGCGAAGCTCAGCACCGACGAGCTGCTCGACGCGTTCAAGGAGCTCACCCTCATCGAGCTCTCCGACTTCGTGAAGAAGTTCGAGGAGACCTTCGACGTCACCGCCGCCGCCCCCGTGGCCGTGGCCGGCCCGGCCGGTGGCGCTGGTGGCGCCGCCGCCGAGGCCGAGGAGGAGAAGGACGAGTTCGACGTCATCCTCGAGGCCGCCGGCGACAAGAAGATCGGCGTCATCAAGGAGGTCCGCGGCCTGACCTCCCTCGGCCTCAAGGAGGCCAAGGACCTCGTCGACGGCGCCCCCAAGCCCGTCCTCGAGAAGGTCAACAAGGAGACCGCGGAGAAGGCCAAGGCCGCCCTGGAGGGCGCCGGCGCCACCGTCACCCTCAAGTGACCTCCCGCCGGGGCCCGCAGCGCGGGTCCCGGCACCTCCGCCGAGGGGCGGTCGGGCTGCGGCCCGGCCGCCCCTCGGCGCGTCCGGGCGCGGTCGGCGGCTCGGCCGCCCCTCGGCGCGCGGGCCAGCGGGCTCGGTGGGTGCGGTGAGGGGTCCGCGGGGGTCGTGCGGGCGACACGCCGTCCCCAGGAGGGCCGGACCGCCTTGACGCGGGGTCCGCTCGGGGCCATCCTCGTGGCGGGTCGGGACGTCACCCGCTCCGCGCCGACAGCGAGGTCGGTGGCCGGGCCGGTGCCGCGCGAGCGCCCCTGAAGAGGGGGTGGACAGCCGCGCCTACCGAAGGTACCCTGCTGTTTTGCGCTGCCCTGAGTCATATGGCCGGCCGTCGCCGTGGGACGACCGAGTGGGGCGGGTGGCGCGTCACGTTCGCAGGCCCGTGGAAGGACCCCTCTTTGGCCGCCTCGCGCACAGCGTCCGCACCGAGCACCTCTGCGCTGACCGTCTCCGGTCGGTACTCCTTCGGCAAGATCCACGAACCTCTGGAGGTCCCCGACCTCCTGGCGCTGCAGACCGACAGCTTCGACTGGCTGCTCGGCAACAAGCGCTGGCAGGACCGGGTGACGGCCTCCCAGGAGGGCGGTCTCGCCGTCCCCACCACCTCCGGTCTGGAGGAGATCTTCGAGGAGATCTCCCCGATCGAGGACTTCTCCGGCTCCATGTCGCTGTCCTTCCGCGACCACCGCTTCGAGCCGGCCAAGTACTCCCTGGACGACTGCAAGGAGCGCGACCTCACCTACGCGGCGCCGCTCTTCGTCACCGCGGAGTTCATCAACGGCAACACCGGTGAGATCAAGAGCCAGACGGTCTTCATGGGCGACTTCCCGCTCATGACCGACCGCGGCACCTTCGTCATCAACGGCACCGAGCGCGTCGTCGTCTCGCAGCTGGTCCGCTCGCCGGGCATCTACTTCGAGCGCGTGCCGGACAAGACGTCCGACCGCGACACGTGGACCGCCAAGATCATCCCGTCGCGCGGCGCGTGGCTGGAGTTCGAGATCGACAAGCGCGACGCCGTCGGCGTGCGCATCGACCGCAAGCGCAAGCAGTCCGTGACCGTGCTGCTCAAGGCGCTGGGCTGGAGCGAGGCGCAGATCCGCGAGGAGTTCGCCGACTACGAGTCGATGATCTCCACGCTGGAGAAGGACCACACCACCGGTGTCGAGGACGCCCTCCTGGACATCTACCGCAAGCTGCGCCCGGGTGAGCCGCCGACGCAGGAGGCCGCGCGCAACCTGCTCGACAACCTCTACTTCAACCCCAAGCGCTACGACCTGGCGAAGGTCGGCCGCTACAAGGTCAACAAGAAGCTGGGGCAGGAGGAGCCGCTGGCCAACAGCGTCCTCTCCGTCGACGACATCGTGCGCACCATCAAGTTCCTGGTGAAGCTGCACGCGGGCGAGACGACGATGCAGGGCGTCAAGGGCGGCGAGCCCGTCGACGTGCGCGTCGAGGTCGACGACATCGACCACTTCGGCAACCGCCGCCTGCGCAGCGTCGGCGAGCTCATCCAGAACCAGGTCCGCACGGGCCTGTCCCGGATGGAGCGCGTCGTGCGCGAGCGCATGACGACGCAGGACGTCGAGGCCATCACGCCGCAGACGCTCATCAACATCCGTCCCGTCGTGGCCTCCATCAAGGAGTTCTTCGGGACGAGCCAGCTGTCGCAGTTCATGGACCAGACCAACCCGCTGGCGGGCCTGACCCACAAGCGCCGCCTGTCGGCGCTGGGCCCCGGCGGTCTGTCCCGCGAGCGCGCCGGCATGGAGGTCCGCGACGTCCACCCGTCGCACTACGGCCGCATGTGCCCGATCGAGACGCCCGAGGGCCCGAACATCGGCCTCATCGGCTCGCTGTCCAGCTACGGGCGCATCAACCCGTTCGGCTTCATCGAGACCCCGTACCGCAAGGTCGTCGAGGGCCGCGTCACCGACGAGGTCGACTACCTCACGGCGGACGAGGAGGACGGTTTCGTCATCGCCCAGGCGAACGCCCCGCTGGACGCGGAGGGCTCGTTCGCCGAGGCCCGCGTCCTGGTGCGCGCCAAGGGCGGCGAGACCGAGTTCGTCCCGCGCGACGAGGTCGACTACATGGACGTCGCCGCGCGCCAGATGGTCTCGGTCGCGACCGCGATGATCCCGTTCCTCGAGCACGACGACGCCAACCGCGCGCTCATGGGCTCGAACATGCAGCGCCAGGCGGTGCCGCTGGTCCGCACCGAGGCGCCGCTGGTCGGCACGGGCATGGAGTTCCGCGCGGCGGTCGACGCCGGCGACGTGGTGGTGGCCGAGAAGGCCGGTGTCGCCACCGAGGTCTCGGCCGACCTGGTGACGGTCAGCAACGACGACGGGACGACCTCGACCTACCGGGTCGCGAAGTTCCGCCGCTCCAACCACGGCACCGCGTACAACCAGCGCGTGCTCGCGGAGGAGGGCCAGCGCGTCGAGGTCGGCACGGTGCTGGCCGACGGCCCGTCCACCGACGGCGGCGAGATGGCGCTGGGGCGCAACCTGCTCGTGGCGTTCATGCCGTGGGAGGGCCACAACTACGAGGACGCGATCATCCTGTCGCAGCGCCTCGTGCAGGACGACGTCCTGTCCTCGATCCACATCGAGGAGCACGAGGTCGACGCCCGCGACACCAAGCTGGGCCCGGAGGAGATCACCCGCGACATCCCCAACGTCGCGGAGGACGTCCTCGCCGACCTGGACGAGCGCGGCATCATCCGCATCGGCGCCGAGGTCCGCGACGGCGACCTGCTCGTCGGCAAGGTGACCCCCAAGGGCGAGACCGAGCTCACGCCCGAGGAGCGCCTGCTGCGCGCCATCTTCGGCGAGAAGGCCCGCGAGGTCCGCGACACGTCGCTGAAGGTCCCCCACGGCGAGACCGGCACCGTCATCGGCGTCAAGGTCTTCGACCGCGAGGAGGGCGACGAGCTGCCCCCGGGCGTGAACCAGCTGGTGCGCGTCTACGTCGCGAACAAGCGCAAGATCACCGACGGTGACAAGCTCGCCGGCCGCCACGGCAACAAGGGCGTCATCTCCAAGATCCTGCCCGTGGAGGACATGCCGTTCCTCGAGGACGGCACGCCGGTCGACGTCATCCTCAACCCGCTCGGCGTGCCGAGCCGGATGAACGTCGGTCAGGTCCTGGAGCTGCACCTGGGCTGGATCGCCAGCCGCGGGTGGGAGGTCGAGGGCCAGCCGGACTGGGCCGAGCTCATCCCCGAGGAGATCCGCTCGGCGCCGGCCGGCTCGCGCGTCGCCAGCCCCGTCTTCGACGGCGCCCGCGAGCACGAGATCACCGGTCTGCTCGAGTCGACCCGCCCGACGCGCGACGGCGACCGCCTCGTGCAGGGCGACGGCAAGGCGCGGCTGTTCGACGGCCGCTCCGGCGAGCCGTTCCCGGACCCGGTGTCGGTCGGCTACATGTACATCCTGAAGCTGCACCACCTGGTCGACGACAAGATCCACGCGCGCTCGACCGGCCCGTACTCGATGATCACGCAGCAGCCGCTGGGTGGTAAGGCGCAGTTCGGCGGCCAGCGCTTCGGCGAGATGGAGGTCTGGGCCCTGGAGGCCTACGGCGCCGCCTACGCCCTGCAGGAGCTGCTGACCATCAAGTCGGACGACGTGCTGGGCCGCGTGAAGGTCTACGAGGCCATCGTCAAGGGCGAGAACATCCCCGAGCCGGGCATCCCCGAGAGCTTCAAGGTGCTCATCAAGGAGATGCAGTCCCTGTGCCTGAACGTCGAGGTGCTCTCCTCCGACGGCATGGCCATCGAGATGCGCGACAGCGACGAGGACGTCTTCCGGGCGGCCGAGGAGCTGGGCATCGACCTGGCTCGGCGCGAGCCGAGCAGCGTCGAAGAGGTCTGACGGGTGCGGGCCGGGGGAGCACCCCCGGCCCGCCACCGCCGGCCACCGGGACCGCGAGGTCCTCTGACCAGTCAGACCTCAGGACACGACAGAAAGAAGATCACGTTGCTCGACGTCAACTTCTTCGACGAGCTGCGCATCGGGCTGGCCACCGCGGAGGACATCCGCACGTGGTCGCACGGTGAGGTCAAGAAGCCGGAGACCATCAACTACCGCACCCTGAAGCCGGAGAAGGACGGGCTCTTCTGCGAGAAGATCTTCGGTCCCACCCGGGACTGGGAGTGCTACTGCGGCAAGTACAAGCGCGTCCGCTTCAAGGGCATCATCTGCGAGCGCTGCGGGGTCGAGGTCACGCGGGCCAAGGTCCGCCGTGAGCGCATGGGCCACATCGAGCTGGCCGCCCCCGTCACGCACATCTGGTACTTCAAGGGCGTCCCGAGCCGCCTGGGCTACCTGCTGGACCTGGCGCCCAAGGACCTCGAGAAGGTCATCTACTTCGCGGCCTACATGATCACGTGGGTGGACGACGAGGGCCGTCAGCGCGACATGTCCTCGCTCGAGGCCCAGATCGAGGTCGAGAAGCGCGAGATCGAGAACCGCCGCGACTCCGACGTGGAGACCCGCGCCAAGACGCTCGAGGCCGACCTGGCCGAGCTGGAGGCCGAGGGCGCCAAGTCGGACGTGCGCCGCAAGGTGCGCGAGTCGGCCGAGCGCGAGATGGCGCAGATCCGCCGTCGCGCCGACGCCGAGATCGACCGCCTGACCAACGTGTGGGACCGCTTCCGCAACCTCAAGGTCCAGGACCTCGAGGGCGACGAGGTGCTCTACCGCGCCATGCGCGAGCGCTTCGGCCTGTACTTCGAGGGCGGCATGGGCGCGGCGGCGCTGCAGAAGCGCCTGCAGAGCTTCGACCTGGAGGCCGAGGCCGAGCACCTGCGCGAGGTCATCGCCACCGGCAAGGGCCAGCGCAAGACCCGCGCCCTGAAGCGGCTGAAGGTCGTCTCCGCGTTCCTCACCACGCGCAACTCGCCCGAGGGCATGGTGCTGGACTGCGTGCCGGTCATCCCGCCGGACCTGCGCCCGATGGTGCAGCTGGACGGCGGCCGCTTCGCGACCTCCGACCTGAACGACCTGTACCGCCGGGTCATCAACCGCAACAACCGGCTCAAGCGCCTGCTCGACCTCGGTGCGCCCGAGATCATCGTGAACAACGAGAAGCGCATGCTGCAGGAGGCCGTCGACGCGCTGTTCGACAACGGCCGCCGCGGCCGGCCGGTGACGGGCCCGGGCAACCGCCCGCTCAAGTCGCTGTCCGACATGCTCAAGGGCAAGCAGGGCCGGTTCCGCCAGAACCTGCTCGGCAAGCGCGTGGACTACTCGGGCCGCTCGGTCATCGTCGTCGGCCCGCAGCTGAAGCTGCACCAGTGCGGCCTGCCCAAGCAGATGGCGCTGGAGCTGTTCAAGCCCTTCGTCATGAAGCGGCTGGTGGACCTGTCGCACGCGCAGAACATCAAGTCGGCCAAGCGCATGGTCGAGCGCGCCCGCCCGGTGGTCTGGGACGTCCTGTCCGAGGTCATCACCGAGCACCCGGTGCTGCTCAACCGCGCGCCCACGCTGCACCGCCTGGGCATCCAGGCCTTCGAGCCGCAGCTGGTCGAGGGCAAGGCCATCCAGATCCACCCGCTCGTCTGCACCGCGTTCAACGCGGACTTCGACGGCGACCAGATGGCCGTGCACGTGCCGCTGAGCGCGGAGGCGCAGGCCGAGGCCCGCATCCTCATGCTCTCCAGCAACAACATCCTCAAGCCGGCGGACGGGCGCCCGGTGACCATGCCCACCCAGGACATGATCATCGGCATCTACCACCTGACCGCCGACCGCGAGGACGTGGTGGGCGCGGGCCGCGTGTTCTCCTCGCTCGCCGAGGCGATCATGGCCTTCGACGCCAAGGAGCTGGACCTCAACGCCACGGTCCGCATCCGCCTGTCGGGCGTCGTGCCGCAGCCGGACTGGGAGCTGCCCGAGGACTGGGCGCCCGGTGACGACCTGCTGGTCGAGACCACCCTGGGCCGCGCGCTGCTCAACGAGGCCCTGCCCGTGGACTACCGCTACGTCAACGTGGCGGTGGACAAGAAGGGCCTGTCGGCGATCGTCAACGACCTCGCCGAGCGCTACCCCAAGGTGCAGGTCGCGGCGACCCTGGACGCCCTGAAGGAGGCCGGCTTCCACTGGGCCACCCGCTCGGGCACCACGGTCTCCATCGCCGACGTCGTCTCGCCGCCGCGCAAGCAGGAGATCCTGGAGACCTACGAGGCCAAGGCCGAGAAGGTCCAGCAGCAGTACGAGCGCGGTCTGATCACCGACGACGAGCGCCGCCAGGAGCTCATCGAGATCTGGACCCAGGCCACCAACGAGGTCGCCCGCGACCTCGAGCAGGCCATGCCGACGCACAACACGATCCACCGCATGGTGAGCTCGGGCGCGCGCGGCAACTGGATGCAGATGCGCCAGCTGGCCGGCATGCGCGGCCTGATGGCGAACCCGAAGGGCGAGATCATCCCGCGCCCGGTCAAGGCCTCGTTCCGCGAGGGCCTGACGGTGCTGGAGTTCTTCATCACCACGCACGGCGCCCGCAAGGGCCTGGCGGACACCGCGCTGCGGACGGCCGACTCCGGCTACCTCACGCGCCGCCTGGTGGACGTCTCCCAGGACGTCATCGTCCGCGAGGACGACTGCGGCACGGTGCGCGGCCTGGAGATGCCCATCGCGGAGCGCGCCTCCGACGGCTCGCTGCGCCGCCACGACGACGTCGAGAGCTCGGTCTACGCCCGGGTCCTCGCCTCGGACGTCGTGGTGGACGGCGAGGTGGCCCTGGCCGCCGGCGCCGACCTCGGCGACGTCGTCATCGACGACCTCGTCGGGCGCGGTGTCGAGTCGGTCAAGGTCCGCTCGGTCCTGACCTGCGAGTCCCGCGTGGGCACCTGCGCCCTGTGCTACGGCCGCTCGCTGGCCTCCGGCAAGCTCGTCGACATCGGCGAGGCCGTCGGCATCGTCGCGGCGCAGTCCATCGGCGAGCCCGGCACGCAGCTGACGATGCGCACCTTCCACACCGGTGGTGCCGCGTCCGAGGCCGGTGACATCACGCACGGCCTGCCGCGCGTGGTGGAGCTCTTCGAGGCCCGCACCCCCAAGGGGAACGCGCCGATCTCGGAGGTCGCCGGCCGGATCTCGCTGGAGGACACGGACAAGGGCCGCTCCATCGTCGTCACCCCCGACGACGGCTCGGAGGAGGTCAAGTACGCGGTCTCCAAGCGCCAGCGGCTGCTGGTGGAGGACGGCGCGCACGTCGAGGTCGGGCAGAAGCTCGTTCAGGGCGCCGTCGACCCCAAGCAGGTGCTGCGCATCCTCGGCCCGCGCCGGGTGCAGATGCACCTGGTCGACGAGGTGCAGGAGGTCTACCGCTCCCAGGGCGTGCAGATCCACGACAAGCACATCGAGGTCATCGTCCGCCAGATGCTCAAGCGGGTGACGATCATCGAGCAGAACGGGTCGGAGCTGCTGCCCGGCGAGCTCGTCGAGCGCGCGCGCTTCGAGGAGGAGAACCGCCGGGTGATGGCGGAGGGCGGGCAGCCGGCCTCCGGCCGCCCGGAGCTGATGGGCATCACGAAGGCGTCGCTCGCGACGGACTCGTGGCTGTCCGCGGCCTCCTTCCAGGAGACGACGCGGGTGCTGACGAACGCCGCCATGGAGGGCAAGAGCGACCCGCTGCTCGGCCTGAAGGAGAACGTCATCATCGGCAAGCTCATCCCGGCCGGCACGGGGCTGCCCCGCTACCGCAACATCCGGGTGGAGCCGACCGAGGAGGCCAAGGCGCAGATGTACTCGGTGCCCGGCTACGACGACGTCGACTACGCCCAGTTCGGCGTGGGCTCCGGCCAGGCCGTCCCGCTGGAGGAGTTCGACTACGGCAGCAGCGACTACCGCTGAGGCCCCGCACCGTCCCGGCCCGCCGCGCGCGGGCCGCCCCGGGGGGCCGGGCGAGTCGCGGGTGTAACTGTCGCAGGACGCCGACCACATGCGCCCGGTCAACCGGGGGGGGGTGGAGGACTTCCATAACCCCCCCGGGATGCC
>NZ_JBJLSH010000077.1:0-10235 GCF_050871905.1 Kineococcus haloalkalitolerans | reverse complement strand
GGTCCCCGGCCGGGGACCCGCCCTCGCGGCGTCCCGGGGCGTCCGCGGGGGTCAGCGGCGCGGCGTGCGCGCCCGGCGCTCGACCACCGGGCCGGGGCCGGCCGAGAAGCCGGACAGCGCCAGGCCCTCCCCGCCCCGCCACACCTCGAAGCCGGCCTGCACGCTCGTCAGCCACCACGCCGGCCCCACCCAGCCTCGCGCCGCGGCGTCGGCGTGGAAGGCCGTGACGGGCAGGTCGGCGCGCGCGGTCGCGGGCGCCGGGGCGCCCAGGGCCCCCTCGCGCACGTAGCTGACGACCCGCCAGGGCCTCGCCGGCTCCGGGGCCGCGTGCCACACCTCCCAGCGCTCGCCGGCCAGCTGCGCGGTGCCCGTGCGGGCGCCGACCGGCTGCACGCCCCCGGCGGCGGCCAGCCACACCATCACCTCGGTGCCGCTGACCTGCCCGTCCGTGCGCGGCTGCGGGTCGAACCACACGTCGTAGCTGAGGTTCCAGGCCCCCTCCGGCACGAGCGCCGCCGCCAGCTGCGTGCGCACCGAGCGGAAGCGGGGGTCGTCCGCGCGCAGCGGCGCGGCGCCGGGGGAGCAGGTGCCCCAGTGGCAGCCCCAGACGATCGACGGGTACCCCGCGGGCGGACCGTCCGTCGGCACGTCGTGCCGGGACGTGGTCAGGGCCAGGCCGCGCTCGCGCGGGGTGACGCACTGGGCGGTGTCCGCGCCCCAGCGGTTGTTCTGCACGACGTAGCGGCCGTCGGCCGAGGGCGCCCGGTCGTACTGCCCGCACAGGGCGCGGGCGGCGCCGGCGGCGGTGGGCACCGCACCGCTCACGGCTGCGACCGCCCCGGCGCCCAGGAGGCCCGCGGCGAGGACGGTGGCCAGCGCGGCGCGCACGGTCTGCACCGGGGCGTCCTCGGCGCGCGCGGACCCGGACCTGAGCCTCCCGCCGCGTGATCCCCGTCACGCCGCCGTGCAGCACGGGCGAGCACCGCGGTCACCGGCGGCGCAGCAGCCCCGTCACCGCGACCGCCACCGCGACGGCGCCCGCCCCGGCCGTCCAGCGCGCGGTGCGCCGCCAGTTGCGGAAGTCGTGCACGGGCCAGCCGCGGTCGCGCGCGTACCGGCGCAGCGCCGCGTCCGGGTTGACCGCCGCCGGGTGCCCGACCACCCGCAGCAGCGGCAGGTCGTTGGCGGAGTCCGAGTAGGCCGCGCAGCGGCTCAGGTCCCAGCCGCGCTGCGCGGCCAGCGAGCGCGCCGCGGCCGCCTTGGCGGGCCCGTGCAGCGGCTCACCGACGAGCCGGCCCGTGTAGACGCCGTCGACGCTCTCGGCGACCGTGCCCAGCGCGCCCGTCAGCCCCAGCCGCCGGGCGATCGGCTCGGCCAGCTCCACGGGGGCGGCCGTCACCATCCACACCGGCACGCCCGCCGCCAGGTGCCGCTCGGCCAGCGCGCGGGTGCCCGGGCGCACCTTGGCGCCCACGTGCAGGTCGTACACGTCCTCGCCGATGCCGCGGACCTCGGCCACCTCGCGGCCGGCGACGAACGCCAGGCCGAGCTGCCGGGCCTCCAGCAGGTGCCCGTGGTGCTCTCCGCGCAGCGCGAAGTGCAGCGCCCGGCGGGTGAAGGTGCGCAGCTGGGCGCGGGAGAAGAAGCCCCGCGCGGCCAGCTCGCGGGCGAAGTAGAACATCGACGCCCCGCGCACCAGCGTGCCGTCGAGGTCGAAGAACGCGGCGTCCAGCGCGGCGGGGGGTGGTTCCGGGGAGGGGGCGCCGCTCCCGGTCGCGGGGTCCGCGCGGGGAGTCGTCGGGGGGCCTGCCGCCGGTGGCACCGCCATGGGCGTCATCGTAGGTGCTGGCGGGTGCGCGGTCCGTCCGCGGCGGGCGGGCCGCCGGGGCGCCCGCGCGGCGGGCGGAGGAGGAGCAGCGGTGGTGCGGGACGCGGCGGGGAGCGACGGGAGCGGGGCGCGGGTGGTGCTCGTCACGCGCGCGGGCTGCCACCTGTGCGAGGAGGGGCGCGCCGTCCTGGCGCGCGCGGCGGCCGCGCGCGGCACGGCGTGGGCCGAGGTCGACGTGGACGCCGACGCGGAGCTGCTGCGCCGGTACGGCGAGCAGGTGCCGGTGCTGCTGGTGGACGGCGAGCCGCGCGACGCGGGTCGCCTGGACGAGGCGCGCGTGGCCGCCGCGCTGGCCGGCCGGCGCTGGTGGCGCCGCCGCCGGACGCCGCCCGCCCGGCCGCGCCCGGAAGGCTGAGGACAGCCTCACCTCACTGGACGTCCGGGGATCGCCGCAGCTCAGCGACCCGCGAGACCCTCGTCACCCGCGGCCCCGTGACTTTGTGCGCACGTTCACAAACGCCTACGCTGGACGCGCACGTTTGCCCATCCGCACATCACGAGGGTGCCAGGTCTGACCGCTGTGGACGACGACGAGGTGACCCGGCCGAGCCTGGCCGGGGACGGTCTGACGGCCGCCGTGGAGCGGGCCGTGGCCGAGCGGGCGGCCGGCGCGGGCGACGTTCCCGAGGCCACCGTCGCGCGGCTGCCCCTGTACCTGAGCGCGCTGTCCGCCTTCGCCGACGCCGGCCTGCGCACCGTCTCCTCCGAGGCGCTCGCCCAGGCCGCCGGCGTCGGCTCCGCCAAGCTGCGCAAGGACCTGTCCCACCTGGGCAGCTACGGCACCCGCGGCGTCGGCTACGAGGTCGCCGAGCTGCACCGGCACATCGCCGACCGCCTCGGCCTGGCCACCCGCTGGCACGTCGTCATCGTCGGCATCGGCAACCTCGGGCACGCCCTCGCCGGCTACGCCGGGTTCGCCTCCCGCGGCTTCAGCGTCGCCGGCCTGTTCGACGACTCCCCGGCCGTGGTCGGCGAGGTCGTCAGCGGGCTGCGCGTGCGCCCGGTGGCCGACCTGGCCGCCGTCGTGCGCGAGGTCGCCGGCACCGGCGGCGCCGTCATCGGCGTCCTGGCCGTGCCCGCCGCGCAGGCGCAGGGCGTGTGCGACCGCATGGTCGCCGCCGGCGTCACGAGCGTCCTGAACTTCGCCCCCGCCGTCCTGCGCGTGCCCGAGGGCGTGGACGTGCGGGGCGTGGACCTGGCCTCCGAGCTGCAGATCCTCGCCTTCCACGCGCAGCGCAAGTCGTCCCCGCGCCCGGCGGGCCCGCCGTCCCAGGACGGCGGGCGCCGGCGGGCGCCCGCAACCGCACCGCTCGTCGGGGAGGTGGTCTGAGTGGCGCTCCTGGTCGTGGGCATGTCCCACCGCACGGCGTCCCTGGAGGTCCTGGAGAGGGCCACGATCGACCCGGAGGCCGTGCCGCGCGTCGTGGCCGAGCTGACGGCCTCCCCGCACGTGGAGGAGGCGTTCGTCCTCTCCACCTGCAACCGCGTCGAGCTGTACTGCGACGTCAGCCGCTTCCACGGCGGCGTCGCCGACGTCGGCGCGCTGCTGGGCCGCCGCGTCGGCGTGCCGCTGGAGGACCTCGGCGACCAGATGTACGTCCACTACGAGGACGCCGGCGTCGAGCACCTGTTCCGCGTCGCCTGCGGGCTGGACTCCATGGCGGTGGGCGAGAGCCAGATCCTCGGCCAGCTGCGCGGCGCCCTGCGCGACCTGCACACCGGCGACGGCGCGGGCGGCCAGCTGGACCGCCTGCTGCAGCACGCCCTGCGGGTCGGCAAGCGCGCCCACAGCGAGACCACCCTGGACGCCGCCGGCGCCTCCCTCGTCGACGCCGCCCTGGCCCGCGCCCACGACGCCGTCGGCGGCCTGGACGGCCGCCGCGTGCTCGTCGTCGGCGCCGGCGCGATGAGCGCCCTCGTCGCCACCACCGTGGCCCGGCTCGTGCCGGCCGCCGAGGTCGTCGTCGCCAACCGCACCCCCGAGCGCGCCGAGCGGCTGGCCGCGGCCGTCGGCGGGCGCGCCGTCGGGCTGGACGCCCTGCGCCGCGAGGTCGCCGCCGCCGACCTCGTCCTCAGCTGCACCGGCGCCGTCGGGCACGTCCTGGACGTCGCCCTCGTCGCCAGCGCGCTGCTGGACCGCCCGCAGCGGCCGCTGTTCCTGGCCGACCTGGCCCTGCCCCGCGACGTGGACCCCGAGGTCGCCACGCTGCCCGGCGCGCACCTGGCCGACCTGGAGGTCCTGGGCGCCGACCTGGCCGGCACCGCCGTCTCCGACGACCTGCGCGCCGTGCGGGCCATCGTCGCCGAGGAGGTCGCCGCGCACGCCGCCTCGCTGCGCGCCGCCGACGTCGCCCCCACCGTGGTGGCCCTGCGCCAGCAGGCCCGGCACGTCGTGGACGCCGAGATGGCGCGCCTGGCCGGGCGCGTGGAGCTCGACGAGGACGTGCGCGCCGAGGTCGACCGCACCGTGCACCGCATCGTGGAGAAGCTGCTGCACACCCCGACCGTGCGGGTCAAGGAGCTCAGCGCCGCCCCCGGCGGCGGCGGGTACGCGGCCGCGCTGCGCGCCCTGTTCGACCTGGAGGTCGGCGCGGCCGGCGGCGCGCGCGGCGACGCGCCCCTGTCGGGCACCGTCGCCGAGGCCGTGGGGAGGGTCCCGTGACGACCACCCCGACCACCCCGACCACCGGCGCGGGCGTCCTGCGCCTGGGCACGCGCCGCAGCGCGCTGGCCACCACCCAGAGCGGGTGGGTGGCCGACCTGCTGCGCGCCGCCGGGCACGAGGTCGAGCTCGTCGAGGTCACCACCCACGGCGACGTCTCGCGCGAGCCGCTGGCCCGCATCGGCGGCACCGGCGTGTTCGTCTCCGCGCTGCGCGACGCCCTGCACGCGCGCCGCGTGGACCTCGCGGTCCACTCCCTGAAGGACCTGCCCACGACCCCGGCCGACGGGCTGGTCCTGGCGGCCGTGCCCGAGCGCGAGGACCCGCGCGACGTCCTCGTCGCCGCGGGCGGTCGCACCCTGGCGCAGCTGCCGCGCGGGGCGCGCGTGGGCACCGGCTCCCCGCGCCGGGCGGCGCTGCTGCGCGACCTGCGCCCCGACCTGGACGTCGTGGCCGTGCGCGGCAACGTCGACACGCGCCTGCGCCTGGTCGCCGACGGCCGGGTCGACGCGGTGGTCCTCGCCGCGGCGGGCCTGCGCCGGCTCGGCCGCCTGGACGAGGCCACCGAGCTGCTGGACCCGGACGTCGTCGTGCCCGCCCCCGGCCAGGGCGCCCTGGCCGTGGAGTGCCGCGCCGGCGACGGGGCCGTCCTCGCGGCCCTGGCGCCGCTGGACGTGCCGGCCGTGCGGCGGGAGGTCGCCGCCGAGCGGCGCGTCCTCGCCGCGCTGGAGGCCGGCTGCTCCGCGCCCGTCGGCGCGCACGCCCGCGTCCGCGACGGCGAGCTGCGCCTGGCCGTGGCCGTGGGCGCCGCCCCGGAGGACGTGGACGGCGTGACCGGCGCCGGCGCCGCGCCCGCGCCGCTGCTGCGCCGGGAGGTCAGCGCCCCCGCCGGCACCGAGGAGGAGGCCGCCGCGCTCGGCGAGCGGGTGGCCCGCGAGCTGCTCGCGGGCCCCCTCCGCGCCGGTGTCCGGCCCCCCGCCGCCGCGGCGGCACCCCCCCAGGACCACCCCCAGGACGCGACGCGTCCTCGTCAGGACACGGAGAGTGGCTCGTGAGCACGACGACGAACAGCCCGGTGATCGACGGGGCGGCCGACGCCCCGGCGGTGCTCGCCACGGACGCCCCGCAGGTCGCCGTGCTCGCCGGGCCCACCGCCGGGCCCACCGCCGAGGCGGACCCGGTGCCCGCGGCCCCGCTGCAGGCGCCCGCGGAGGCGCCCGCGGAGGCGGTGCGCGCGCCGCGGCGCTCCCGGGCGGCCGGGGCGGTGTCGGCCTCCCGCGCCGCCGCGCCGCTGGGCCACGTGTCCTTCGTGGGCGCCGGCCCCGGCGACCCCGGCCTGCTCACCGTCCGCGCGGCCGAGCTGCTCGGCACGGCCGACGTCGTCGTCCTCGACCAGGCCAGCCGCGAGGACCTCGTGGCCCGCTACGGCCGCGACGGCGTCGAGGTCCTCGACGCGGGCTTCGGCGACGACGGGCAGCCGCTGACCCGCGCCGCGCGCGCCAAGGTGGTCGTCAAGGCCGCGAAGTCCGGCGGCCGGGTCGTGCGCCTCATGGACGGCGACCCGTCCACCTTCACGACCCTGCCCGACGAGATCGCCGCGCTGCGCAAGGCCGGCGGCGCCTTCGACGTCGTGCCCGGCGTCTCGGCCGTCACCGCGGTGCCGACCTACGCGGGGGTGCCCGTCACCGCGGCCGGCACCACGAGCGTCCACGTGGTCAGCCCCGCCGGGCGCGCGGTGGACTGGAGCCGGCACGCCGACCCGGCGAGCACCGTCGTCGTCCTCGGCACGGGCGACGACATCGCCGCGGCCGCCGTGGGCCTGCTCGCCGCCGGCCGCGACGCCGCCACCCCGATCGCCCTCACCTCGCACGGCACGACGACGGTGCAGTCGACGACGACCACCACGCTGGGCGAGGTGGAGCCGCTGGCCACCGCCATCGACGGCTCGCCCACCACGGCCGTCATCGGCGAGGTCGTCGGCCTGCGCGAGCAGGCGTCCTGGTACGAGACGAAGCCGCTGTTCGGCTGGCGCGTCCTCGTCCCGCGCACCAAGCAGCAGGCCGGCGGGATCACCGCGTCGCTGGCCGAGCACGGCGCCACCGCCGAGGTCGTCCCGACGATCTCGGTCGAGCCGCCGCGCACGCCGCAGCAGATGGAGAAGGCCGTCAAGGGCCTCGTGACCGGCCGCTACGAGTGGATCGGGTTCACCTCCGTCAACGCCGTGCGCGCGGTGCGGGAGAAGTTCACCGAGTACGGCCTGGACGCCCGCGCGTTCAGCGGCCTGAAGGTCGCCGCCGTCGGCGGGGTCACCGCGGACGCGCTGCGCGACTGGGGCATCGAGCCGGACCTGGTGCCCACGGGCGAGCAGTCGGCCACGGGCCTGCTGGAGGCGTGGCCGCCCTACGACGACGTCCTGGACCCCATCAACCGCGTCTTCCTGCCGCGCGCCGACATCGCCACCGACACCCTCGTGGCGGGCCTGCAGGAGAACGGCTGGGAGGTCGACGACGTGACGGCCTACCGCACCGTGCGGGCCGCCCCGCCGGCCGCGCCGGTGCGCGACGCCATCAAGACGGGCGCCTTCGACGCGGTCGTCTTCACCTCCAGCTCCACGGTGCGCAACCTCGTCGGCATCGCCGGCAAGCCGCACCCGTCGACCGTGGTGGCCTGCATCGGCCCGGCCACCGCCAAGACCGCCGAGGAGCACGGCCTGCGCGTGGACGTGCTGGCCGCCGAGCCGTCCGCCGACGCCCTCGTGGAGGCGCTGGCCGCCTACGGGCAGGGCCTGCGGGTCAGCGCCGCCGAGGCGGGCGAGCCGGTGCTGCGCCCCAGCCAGAAGAAGGCGTCGGCGCGCCGGCGGGCCCGCTGATGAGCGTCCCCGCGGGGGCACCCGGGCCGGCCGGCGGGGTGCGGCCGGCGGTGGGGCCGCTGGCGGTGCGCCCGCGGCGGCTGCGCTCCAGCCCGGCGGTGCGCCGGCTGGTCACCGACGTGCGCCTGCACCCGTCGGACCTCGTCCTGCCGGTGTTCGTGCGCGAGGGGATCGGCGAGCCGCAGCCGGTGCGCACGCTGCCGGGCGTCGTGCAGCACACCCGCGCATCGCTCGTGGCCACGGCCCGCGAGGCCGTCGCCGCCGGCCTGGGCGGGATCATGCTGTTCGGGGTGCCCGCGCGGCGCGACGCCCTCGGCTCCGGCGCCGACGACCCCGACGGGATCCTCAACGTCGCGCTGGCCGACGTGCGCGAGGCGGTGGGCGACGACCTCGTCGTCATGGCCGACCTGTGCCTGGACGAGTTCACCGACCACGGCCACTGCGGCGTCCTGGACGCCCGCGGCCGCGTCGACAACGACGCCACGCTGGAGCGCTACGCCTCGATGGCGCTGGCCCAGGCGCGCGCCGGCGCCCACGTGCTGGGGCCCAGCGGGATGATGGACGGGCAGGTCGGGCACCTGCGCGCCGTCCTGGACGCCGCCGGCCGCGACGACGTGCTGCTGCTGGCGTACGCGGTGAAGTACGCCTCGGCGTTCTACGGCCCGTTCCGCGAGGCCGTGGACTCCCAGCTGACCGGCGACCGGCGCACCTACCAGCAGGACCCGGCCGCGGCCGTGTCCGAGGCGCTGCGCGAGGTGCGCCTGGACCTGGCCGAGGGCGCCGACCTGGTGATGGTCAAGCCGGGCCTGCCGTACCTGGACGTGCTGCGCGCGGTCGCCGACGTCGCCGACGTGCCGGTCGCGGCCTACCAGGTCTCCGGCGAGTACGCGATGGTCGAGTTCGCCGCGCAGGCGGGGGCCGTCGACCGCGACCGGGTGGCGCTGGAGTCCCTGCTGGCGCTGCGCCGCGCGGGCGCGCAGGTGCTGCTGACGTACTGGGCCCTGGAGGCCGCGCAGCGCTGGCTGGGCTGAGCCCGCGGGCCCGGCAGCTCAGCCCCAGGCCCGCTGCTGGGCCTCCAGTCCGCGCACGAACAGCTCGAACGCGGCGTCGACCCGCTCGGCGTCGCCGGTGAGCAGCCGGTCCACGGCCAGCCCGCGCATCGTCGACAGGGCCAGCGTGGCCAGGGGACCGGCCGCCTGCTCGGGGCAGCCCTCGCGCACGAGACCCTCGCGCAGCAGCGCGGTGCGCTCGCGCACGGAGCGGCGCACGGCCCGGGCGGTGTCGCCGTCGCCGTACAGGGCGGTCCCGGTGATCGCGATGAACAGGCGCACGGCGCGCTGACCGGGGTCGGTCGTGGCGTGGTGCCACAGGGCCCGCAGCGGGCCCCCGGGCGGGTCGCCGGCGACGAGGCCGGGGGCGCTGAAGGCCCGGTCGAGGACCTCGGCGACGACCTCGGCGACGAGCTGCTCGCGGGTGGCGAAGTGGTGCAGCAGCGCGGCGTGGCTCACACCCGCCGAGCGGGCCAGCACGCGCAGCGACAGCCCCTCCAGGCCGTGGTCCAGGACGTGCTCGGTGGCCGCGCGCAGCAGCTCCTCGCGGCGGTGCCGGTAGCGCAGGCGGCGGCCGTCGACGCGCTGCGCCCCACCGGGTCCCACGTCGCCGCCGGGGTCCTCTCGCGCGCCGTCGTCCACCCGCGGAGGGTAGCCGGAGGGCTCCCGGACCGGTCCGGCCGAATTGCTTGACCACTCGGTCAGCCAACACTACGGTCCTCAGCTGCCGGACCCGACGGGCACGGATCCCGTGGCAGCGCACCGCCGCGCGCAGGACCGGCTCCACCCGCAGAAGGAGACGACGTGACCACCTCCGCGCCGGCCCCCGCCGCCCGCCAGACCCCCACCGCCCCCGCGCGCGGGCGCCACCGCCTGCGCGCCGCCCTCGCGGCCGCCGCGCTCGCCGCCGCCCTGCCGTTCACCGGCGGGACCGCGGCCCACGCCGCCAACCCCTACGAGCGCGGTCCGGCGCCCACCACCGCCAGCGTCGAGGCCAGCCGCGGCTCCTTCGCCGTCTCGACCACGACCGTCTCCAGCTTCGCCGCGCGCGGCTTCGGCGGCGGCACGATCTACTACCCGACCACGACGACGGCGGGCACCTTCGGCGGCGTCGTCGTCGCCCCCGGCTACACCGCCACCCAGTCGAGCATGGCGTGGCTGGGCCCGCGCCTGGCCTCGCAGGGCTTCGTCGTCTTCACCATCGACACCCTCAGCCGCTACGACCAGCCCGCCTCCCGCGGCCGGCAGATCCAGGCGGCCCTGGACCACCTGACCGGCTCGAGCAGCGTGCGCGACCGGGTCGACCGCAACCGGCTCGGGGTCATCGGGCACTCGATGGGCGGCGGCGGTGCGCTGGAGGCCGTCAAGGCCAACCCCGCCATCCGCGCGGCGGTCCCGCTGACGCCGTGGAACACCGACAAGACGTGGCCGGAGGTCACCACGCCGACGCTGCTCGTCGGCGCGGAGGACGACTCGGTGGCGCCGGTGTCCTCGCACGCCGAGCCCTTCTACTCGACCGTCCCCGCCTCCACCCGCAAGGCGTACCTGGAGCTGCGCGGCGCGAGCCACTTCGCGCCCAACTCCTCCAACACGACGATCGCGAAGTACACGATCAGCTGGCTCAAGCGCTTCGTCGACGAGGACGTGCGCTACTCGCAGTTCCTGTGCCCGGCCCCCGCGCCCAGCACCGCGATCCTCGAGTACCGCTCCACCTGCCCGTACTGACGAAGGGCTGGAGCGACCGGGGGCCGGCGGGCGGGTGCCCGC